>JANOKE010000805.1:0-1947 GCA_031419135.1 Gemmatimonadaceae bacterium | reverse complement strand
GTGGTTGTGATCGTCCACAAACAGCATGCCGCCGCGCCGGAGATAACGCCGCAGCACGCTGGCCTCGCGCTCCGTCAATCGCACCGGCAGGTGTCCGGTGAAAAACAGCAGCGGATACGCAAACGCCGCCTCCGAGGCCAGAGATACCGCAACGCCTTGCGGCGCCACCGGCAGCGTGGTGTAGCGCGCGATCGCATCAATGACATTCGCCGGAACCATCGGCGCCGAGTCCCAGTCGCCGGAATCATACTGCGCGGTCGCAAACACGAAGGGCTCGCGGCGAGGCAGGGTCGTCATGGTGGACTGCCGCGCGACCACGGCGCCACTGGCACGCGCGCAATGCCACCCAGCACACGCCGATCCCGCAGGAACGGTTCGGTAACGTTCGGTGTGGCGCCGCGCGTGAAGGCATCCAGCAGGGACAACACCGCGTCCGCGAACGCCGGGTCGTCGGCCAGCGATTCCAGTCGCAACACCGCCAGGGAATCGCGCGCCGCCAGTACATCCGCAGTCGCCAGCGCAGCCGCCGCCAGCAATCGCGCCTCGCGCGCTGCGGCGCGTGCCGGAAGCGGCGCCCGAACAGCGCGGGCGCTTGGCGCGGCGCTGTCCTTCCCGGTCATTCGCACCTTGGCGATATCGATGATAACCGTGGGAGGTCTACCCCGCAGATACAAACGCGACGCGGCTCGCGCCCGTTCAATGGCCTCAAGCGCCCTACGCATGAACGGAATCGCCAACCGAGGCTCGGCTTGCTCCAGCGCCCGACCGGCGTCCCACATGGCGTTGTACGCTTCCAGCAATGGCTTGTTGATCGCGATGACCGGGGCGTCGTCACCCTCCTCGGGCATCCCCTGTGCGCGCACACCGGTCAGTGCGAGCTTGCCTCCAACCGCTTCCACGCCGTGATCGTGTCCATCGCCCGCAAAATGCGCATGCTCGCCGCCTGCCTCTCCAGTCAACCGCTGAAACACCGCATCACCAACCGCCTGCCGAAGGCGTTCCTGATCGCGCGCCAGTCGACCCGATTCATCCCGCATCACCGACGCGGATAATCGCGGTCGTCGTAGCTCGAGGCGTTCGGTGAGCATCAACAGCATACGCTGACTGAGCAGCGACTTGTCTACGTCAGCCGGCGCGGCGGGCTCGACCGCGACCGAATCGTACTCCGACGCTCGCGCGATACGGAACGAACGGGTCTCACTCGTGCCGACTTCCCGATCGGCAGCGGGATGCGCGTCGCGGGCAATCGCTCGCACATGCACAACATCTCCCGGGCTCAACTGCAATGTACGCAGATCGAGGGACGCATGCAGCGTCGCGTCGCGCTGCCCCGCTGGCGATTGCGCACCGAGCGATGCGGAACGCACGGTGAATCGCTCGCCGTCGCCCGAACTGATCACGACGTCAAACGACGCGCGCGTGATGCCGAGATCGTCATGAACGGTCGCCGCGAGCGGCACCACGCCTTCGGCGCGCCGTAACACGCTGTCGCGAACCGGCGCCGTAAGGACCACGCGCGGAACCGAGTCGGCCGCGCCGTCAACCAACAACAGCCTCGCGAATTGGCCTCGCCATACGCGCACTTCCAACGGCGCGGCGGCTGCCATGACCGCCACGCGCCAGCCATCGGCGAGCGACTCCACCGCCATCGATTGCCCGTGTGCAACAGAATCGCCCAGCAACCGCACGAGCGCGCTGTCCGGCACCGCGCCGCGCCCGATCACCTCAAGCCGAGTGCCACTCAGCGCGCGCAACGACGCAACATCGCCGAGCGAGAGAACCGGCAGCCCGGTATAGCGGGGAGGTGTCACGCGAACACGCCACGGGCCAATCGGCATCGTGTGCCGCGCGTTTTGCGGCGGGCTGCTTGCAGTGATGACTGTTGTGTCGGTGGCAGGCGACAGGTATCCGCGCACGGACAGCCACACCAGTGCGGCCGCGCTTACC
>JANOKE010000804.1:0-1050 GCA_031419135.1 Gemmatimonadaceae bacterium | reverse complement strand
CCTGGGCGATTCCGTGCAAGCCGAAAGCTTCGCGCGAGCCATGGCGGTGAGCGCGCTGCGACAGCCGGGCGCGTTACATCGCGCGTGGGGACTGTTCCTGCTCGATCATGGTACGGTTGTTGAGCGTCGCGAGGTGCTGAGACGTGCCCGTCGCGAACTCACTGCACGCTACGATGTGTATGGGCATGACCTGCTGGCCTGGGCGCTCTTTCGAAACGGACGCGTCACCGAAGCGCGGTCTCAGATGGCGATCGCGCTGTCGCAACAGACTGAAGACGTGTCTCTGGCCGCACACGCCCTCGCGATCGGCATCGGCGCACCGCAAGCGCGGTAATCGGTTCGCCGAACCGAGTCACCGAGGTGTGTCGGTGCACCAGCGTGACACATCGTCACCGCGTGCGGCACATTGCGCCGGGGAATGTCTCATTGTAGGCTGCAGCAAAAGAACGCCTGCACTTTCCCGTGACCGACGAACAACGGTTGATGCGCGACGCCCCCACCTCATCCCTGCGAGCGAACGAAACACCACTCGCCATGTCGGCCACGCAGTGTTGTCTGTGCGAGCACGTCCACGCCGAAACAATCGGTGCGGGCGAAGATTTCGAGTATCACACCAGCATGGACACGTTTTCGGTGAGTCGGTGCGGGTCATGTGGGCTGGTGTATCTGAATCCGCGTCCCGACTTTTCGGAGTTTGAGCGCATCTATCCGTCCAACTACCACGCGTTTGAGTTTTCCGAACGCGAGTTCGGATTGGTGTTCACGGTGCGTCGGCGTCTCGAGGCCAAACGCCTGTTGGCGTGGTGTCGGGCACTGCCGGACAATGCGCGGATTGTTGACATTGGTTGCGGCGATGGCTTTCACCTCGAGTTGCTCAGAGACTTTGGCAAGACCACGTGGCAACTGGAAGGGGTTGACGCCGATGAACGCGCCGTCAATATGGCGAAACAAAAGGGTCTGACCGTCCATCTGGGCCTGCTCGAACAGCTGGCATTGCCGGCGGCGAGCTTCGATCTGGCAATCCTGATCCAGACCATCGAGCATCTCGCC
>JANOKE010000803.1:0-5617 GCA_031419135.1 Gemmatimonadaceae bacterium | reverse complement strand
GGGGGGGGTGGGGGGTGTGGTTAGACAAACGCCACACCCCACACCGCCCACCGCTCCTCCCTCACTACCTGTGGTTGCTCACACCTCTGCCCCTCCGCGATGCAGTCCCAGCTCTCTTGCCCGGTCACCCAGGGCGGTCCGATCGCGCACGCCCACCTTGTCGAACACATTGGCGAGGTGCGTGCCAACCGTACGCGCGGAAATATCCAGCTGGGCGCCGATTTCCTTGTTGCTGAGTCGCCGCGCAACGAGTTGCACGATCTCGACTTCGCGTCCGGTCAGTCCATCGAAGCCGGGCGCCCGACGTCGAACCGGCATGGGCGCACCGAGTGTGCGTAGCAAATTGCGCGCGTCGTCTGCGGCAGGCCGCGCGCCGAGGTGCTCGAAAACCTGCAAGGCGGCGCGCGCCTCACGCGTCGCCTCGTCGTCGTCCCCGTGTTCCTGCAACACACGCGCCAAACGCACGCGGGTGCGCGCGGCGTCGAACGGAAATGGCACCGCCTCCAGGATGGAGATGGCGTGCTGAAAGGCCGTGACCGCGTCATCCATCGAGCCCAGACGTCGCGCGAGCTCGCCCTCCAGTACAGAAACCCAGCCGCGTCCAACCGTATGAGCGAGCAGTGCGGAATCACGCGCCAGTCGGGCGCGCATTTCTTCCAGTGCGGTATGATCGTCCAGCGCCAGAGCGGATTCGGCGATAGACGGGATCAGTCGATAGACCGCCCAAGCGACGTATCCCGTGCGATCGGCCACGGCGAGGGCGTCGCGCCCCAGGGCCATCGCTCGCGCATGTTCGCCAATCGCACCCAGCCACATCACGCGCGCGCTGTAGGCTGGCAACACTCCATGCACTTCGAATGGCTGTTCGAGATCGACGGCCATTGCTCCAGAGACACTCCAGGCTTCGTCGAACAGGCGCTGCGCCTCCCCAGTCTCCCCACGATGCAGGTAGACGGTGCCGACCCAGTACAACAGCCGCGCCAGGAGCGTGGTCTGATCGAGCGCACGCGCTCTGGCGATCGCGTGCGCGCCCTCAACCAACGCGCGATCCCAATCACCGGTGCCGGAGTAGAATTCGATCGCAATCTCCAGCGTCCGCAACTGCAGCAGTGGCGAGTTGAGTTCGTCGGCCAGCTTGGTTGCGCGTGCAAGATGAAACTGCAGCGCGGTGATGTTGGACGTGAAGCCGCCCAATACGGCGGCGGTCCAGTGCGCCGACCACGCGAGATTCCGGGCCCCGCTCTGTTCGGCCAGTTGTACGGCGCTTCGCGCATGAGCCCAGGCGCGATGCGCGGGGCCCGACCACGTATGCAACTTGAGCATCGATCGATGCGCGCGTGCCAGCAGTTCCACATCACCGCGCTGTTCCGCCAGTTCGAGCGCCTGCGCGATCTCGCGACGCGCGTCGACCGGCTGCCCCAGGGCCTGCAGCGAATCGCCGTTGGCCAGTCGCAAGCGCGCCAGCAGCATGGTATCGCCTGCCGCCGCTGCCCGCATGATTCCGAGATCGAAGTGCTCAATGGCTTCGCGTCGACGACCGAGTCCCTCGTTGGCCAGTCCCAGTCTGCGCTCCGCCACCGCGACCCCGATGTCATCGCGGCGTGCGATGGCCAGATCGCGTGCGCGCACGCACATGGCAATCGCTTGCTGATACTCACCCAGACGTCGGTACAACCGGGCGAGTTCATCCAGCAGCACTGCGATAGTGTCGGCATCGACCAGGTCGGGGTACGCATCCGCGCGGTCGAGCGCCGCTTGCAGTGCGCTCGCCGCCTCGCGTCGCGCGAGGCGTTCCATCGCTTGCCGACCAGCCAGCAGCAACCATCGGACCGCGACGGGCACATTGATCTTTGGGTCGGCAAGCCGCCAGTGCGCGGCAATTTGCTCCGCGAACCGCTCTGGCCGCTCACCATGCACTGCTTCCAGCGCTCCGGCAATGCGCGCGTGCATGGACCGTTCGCGCGCGAGACCGAGCGCGTCTACCAGGGCGAGTCGCAGCATGGGGTGCGCCACGTCATACGTGATCGCGCCATGCTCGATCTGCTCGACGACGATGCCGTGCGCGCGCAACTCGTCCATCGCCACCATGAGTTCCGACTCTGCCGCGTCGGACGGTGTCGAGGTGCTGTCGTTGGCGGCGTGACGAACCACCTCATGCGCCACGGTCGTGCCAATAACGGCGATCAAATCGGCGAGGCGTCGCGCGTTGTCACTCAGCCGTTCGAGTCGCGCGTGCAGCACATCGCGCACGGAGCGCGGCAGCGCCAACTGCTCGATGTGCCAGCCCACCCATACGCCGCCGATATGCCGCAGGGTTCCCCGGGCGATCAGCTCGTCGAGCGTCTGTCCGACAAAGAACGGATTCCCCCGCGTGGCGTCGTGCAGCGCGGCGACGACGTCATTGATCGATGTTGCGTCCACATCGAATCGCTGGGTCACCAGTTGTCCGATTGCGACGGCGGTAAGCGGTTCGAGTCGCAGGTCGCGCGCGGCGCCGAGTGCGCGAAGCGACCGCACCATCGTGCGCAGCGAGGGCGGAAGCTCCCGTTCGGTCTCGTTCCAGGTGCCAACCAGCAGAATGCGCTGGCGAGCGAGTTGTCGAGCGAGGAAGTGGAACAGTTCCACGGACGAGTCGTCAGCCCATTGCAGGTTCTCCAGCACCAACAGCACGGGCTGTCGTTCGGCCAGACGGTTGAACAGTTGCAGGATCCCGGCGTGCAGACGCACATGCTGTTCCGCCGCACTCGCGCCGCTGGCCCGCATCTCGGCCGCCGCACTTCCCCCCAATGACGGCGCCAGCGCGGTGAGCACGGCACGATCGCCGCGAGTGAGTCGCAGCAGCACATTGCCATCGATGGAGGCCAGCACCGGTTCGCAGGCATCGGCAAAGGGCGCGTACGGAATCGTGGTTTCGAGCGCGTAGGCTTGCCCCACCATGACGTGCCATCCCCCAACGCGCGCCGCACGGGCCAACTCGGCCACAAGACGCGTCTTGCCGATCCCGCTGTCACCGCTTATCAGCAGCACCGCACCTTCGCCGCCCGCGGCCTGCGTACGCACTTGCTCGAGTTGTGCCAACTCGCGCTCGCGACCCACGATAGGTGTCGCGTTCGGCGCGTGAGGTTTGAGGGTTGGATGCATGATTGTGGGGGCCTAAAACGCCTGATTGAATCCGATGTACAGTCCCGACGCGCCGTCGCGGCCACGGCCATAGTCGGCGCGCACGCCGGTACGCTGACGCTGATCGATCTGGAAGCGCAGCCCCGCTCCGTATGTGGGGAGCAATCGTCGACCACTCAGTGCATCGGGTGCGGGTGCCGACAGACCGGCCCCGCCGAACAGCACGCCGCCCACTCGATGACGCACGGGGGATCGGTACTCGCCTTGTGCTGCCGCCAGCCAACGGTCGCGGTATCGGCCACGCGCGTAGCCACGCAGCATGTCGCTGTTGCCCACCAGCGCCAGTTGATCGAAAGGGGCTGCCCCGTCGATGCCGGTGATCTGGAGTTGCGTCGCGATTACATGTTGCGTCGCAATCGCATGATACGTGCGCGCGTCGAAGCGCAGCGTTCCGTAGGCGTAATCCGACCACACGCCACGTATGCTGCGCGCGTAGCTGAGCTGCACCCAGCGTCCTGTGCGAGGCGCGAACAGGTTGTCGCGTGTGTCGGTCATCACGCCTGTTGACCATTCTGTGATCGTGCCCCCTTCGCTGCCGAGCACGCTGCCGGCTCGCAGCACGCCCACGCTGTCGGGCGTGATGTGCTGATCCAGGTGTCTGACGCCACCGGTCGCATACCAGACACCGGCGATGCGCTGCTGCAGCGCGAAGGCCGCCTCGGTGCCTTTGGGAATGAAGACTTCTTCGGCCGATTCCAGCGTGCGATCGCCGACGCCGAAATACGGCAGCGGAAATTGCTGCCATTGCAGCGAGCCCGAAACGCGACGCGCGTTCCCACGCGACCAATGTTCGCCTTCAGCCCGAATGCGGGTTTGCTCCTTGGTGGTGCGGAGGATGGAGGCGAGCAACGACGAGGGTCTGGTGGCGAAGTGTCCGGCGGGCTCCCAGACTGCCAGAACCGTGGCGCCGAACTGGAAGCCTGTTTCCGGTGCCGAAGCGAGCGCCGGCAAGGGCTGAATACGCCGTCGTCCTATTGAGTCGGCAAGTCCAGTCGATGTTGCGGTTGCGGCCCGCTGGGCCTGGGCAGTATCGACAGGTGACGAGAGCGCAATGAGGATGACGATCGCGTCGAGGCGAATGCTGAAGAGACGAGACACTTGGGCACCTCTGGTTGGGGGCTGACGGTCAGTTCCATCATCATCGCCACGCACCCAGTACGTCAGAAATACGTCGAATGACGTAGTACGGCAACTTTGGATGACGTGCCCAATCCTTTCGCAACTGGTCGCGCCGACCTCACCGGCAGGCTTTCTTTCCTCGTTCATGGTCATTCCGGTCGTAATCCGTTGGATCAGCCGCCGAGCACTTCGCTGGTGCTATCGCGAAGTCTGCTACGTCGGTCGAGATCGCGTCCCGGGCGACGGGGCCACTCTGCTTTTCGGCAATCACCCGAATGATCTGCCCGACGTATTGGCGGGCTTTTTCACCACTCACCGGCCAGTTCGCTACATCGCGACCATCTCGGCATCCATACTGCCCTTGGCCGAAGCCACCTATCGCGGATTGGGAGTCATTCCGGTCACACGAATTCGGGATGCGCGGAAAATGCGTGCGCGGGGGGTCGATACGGCGTCGGTGAACCGATCGGCATTCGAGTCGGTCAGGCAGGCTTTCCAGGACGGCGATATTGTAGGCGTGTTTCCGGAGGGGGGTGTACACGACTCCTGGCACATCGGTAAGCCGAAAGCTGGTGTAGCGAGAATGGCGCTAAACAGTATTGATAGTGTATCGAAAACTGATCTGAAATTAATCGGTTTCGGCGTTCAGTACGAAGCTCCGCAAACGCTTCGAAGTGACATGATCATCGTAGTCGGCACACCATTCTCATTGCGCGAGTGGGTGGAAAGCGAGAGCGACCCATCTCCTGCGGCCCTCTCCGAACGACTCCACAACGAGTTGATCGCGATTGGACGATCTAGCAGCAGTTGGCCCAACGCCGAGTTGCTTAATCGACTGGTGGCCGCAGTGGCTGCGACCAATGCAAGCGGCACTGAGCCCCTATTGGAAACCGCCTCGAGGTTTCAACGACGATGCAGCGGCGTGGTGGAAGGGAACGACGCGAGTCAGGCGGCGGGCGACCACAATGTCGTTTATTGGCGAACGATTGCCGACGAGCTGGCGGAATGGGTACACCGGCTTGGCGGCATTGCCACCTCGGCTCGCGATACGGCGCGCGTGCTTGACGCGGCAGGCGCCCCCAATCCGCAGGCACTATGGCCGTCAGTGGGGTGGATGATGGTGACGGCGCTGCCGGCAGCGATTGGCCTGGCACTGAACGGACCGCTGCAGATGGGCGTGTGGAGGTTCGCGCGCCGTACAGCCAAGGTGCGCACCGATATGATGGCGAGGGCGATTCTGCCCGGCCTGCACCTTATCTTTCTGGGATACGTTGTCCTGGGCGTCTTGATCGCGCTGGGCTTTCGCGCGGCATCCGTC
>JANOKE010000802.1:0-6216 GCA_031419135.1 Gemmatimonadaceae bacterium | reverse complement strand
GCGTTGCGTGTGGGCGAAGCCGAAGCCACCGGCTACTACGAACTGCTCCAGCGTGAGATGGCACTGATCGCGCCACCGGTATGGACGGTTCCCGGCAACCACGAAGCCTTCGGCATCGACATCCCGTTCTTTTCATCGATGGAGTCGGTACACGGTCTCAAAGAAGCACCTCCCGCTCCCAGCGTTATCACCATCGGCGGCAAGGCGCAGTTCCGACATACGGTGTCGAATGCGGCCGAGGTAATCGCAAAACTCAAAGGCCATCCGTATCCGCTGGCGCTTGCCGGCCATGTTCACGTACGCGAACGTTTGCGATTCGAGGGAACCAACACGCGGTTCGAACAATCCGCCGCGATCGTCGCTCCGACCCCAGCCGCCGGCGTGATGTTCACCAGCGGTATCACGGTGTACCGCATCACCGGCACCCGCATCGACGACGGCCGCTTCGTACCGCTCGGCCTCGACCACAGGTAAAGCACACCTACTCCCGAATTCCTACATCCGACTCTTCCGTATTGCCTCGGCAAATCTCCCAGCGTCCGCCACCCGCAACCCACACACCCCCACGCGCACGCCTTCCGGGATCGGTACCACAAACACTCCCTCCTTCATCAGGCGGTCGCTCATCGCCATCGGCTCTGTCGTCTCGATTGTCACGAAAAACCCGCCATCCCACGGTGCACCGGGCAGCCCTTCGGCACGTAACGCCGAATCCAGCGCGGTCGCCCGCTCGATTAACACCGCGCTCCACTGTGCATGTTCGCGTGCCAACGCCGCCGCGGCTTCGGCGTCCGCCACGATACGCAGCAACACACTCATTGGCGCCCGCGCACAGTTGGAATACGTGCCACGACAGCTGGTGGCCAGCGCGCCACCCAACGACGACTCCGTGCACCACGGAAACACCAACGCCCCCGCGCGCGCGCCGTACAACGTGAACGCCTTGCTCAAGCTCAAGCTCGCGGCCACCAGCACCTGGCCCTCGGCACCAAACGCGCGATAGTCATCAAGCGCCGCACGCACCTCGGCTGGATCACGCGCGTAGTCCAGATAGGCAAAGTCCAGCAGCAATGTCACCGGTCCCAACGCCGCAACCTCGCGCAGCATTTGCAGCAGCGCGCGTCGATCGGTGGTCGACAACGTTCGACCCGTGGGATTGTGACACGGATCGTTCAGCCACAACAGCAGCCGTCCCTGCTCACGCAGAATCTCTTCCGCCCGGGCACGCCACACGGCGATGTCCAACGATGCGCCGGCGGTCGGATACGGCACGGTGTCTATCGTGACGCGGTTCTCGATGGCCAGGGTGGTGTACGGTCCCCAGTACGGCGCTGCGGTCAACAGGCGCTGCCCCGGTTCGAGCAAGTTGCGAAGGCTGAGCGCCAGCGCACCAGTGCCGCCCGGCGTTGCCGCTCCCACGCCATAGCTCGACAGCTCCGGCCAATGCCGCCGGGTGAGTGCCAGCAGGTACGCCGGATCGCCGGCGATTGGTGCATACGGCGCGATTTCCATGGGCGTCAATTGCCTGTAGCGCTCCATGACCGACTCCAGCACCACCAGTTTGCCCTGATCATCCAGCAACGCGCCAACCGTCGCATTGATCACCGACACACCAGCGGCCGCGCGTTTCTGCGCGGCCGCGTTCATCGTGAAGATGATGTCGGCACCATCGAACTGACGCCGACCGGGAACAAGCTGTTCCAGCACTCCCATCACGGGCCTTTGGGCTTGGGCGCCTGCGGACGCACCGTCGGATACTCGATACCCAATTGCTCGAGATACGTTTTGTACTTGCTGGGATCGTAGTAGAACTTCACCATCTGCGGACGGAAGCGCGCCATGATGTCCGCATTCAACCAAGTCGGCGGCATATCAGCTGGACGAATAAACGGCTGATATTTGATGTCCTTGGTCTGCACGTCCTTGAAATACGCCCACGCGTTAGCCACGACCGAGGGTGTAAGGAAAATGTCCAGCATGGTCAGGGCCTGCACCTTGGCACCCGCCAGCGCACCCTTGTGGGCGATCGGCGTCGCCATCGATATCGCATTGGCCCAGTTGTGACCAGGTAAGCCCGGGATGTTTGACGGATAGCGCAGGGTGATCGTGGGCACGTTCCACGCCACGTCGCCAATGTCGTCCGACCCGCCACCCATCCAGTTCTGCGGGGTTTCGGCGCCGCGCAGCTGCGAATTCACCTGCTCGGAAAGTCCGAAGTCGGGCGATCCCAGTTCTTTTTGGATGCCTTTCGCCAGCGTCTGATCTTTTTCATCCCACTTCGGCATGCCGACGGTCTGTACGTTCTTGTGCATCGCTTCGGCGATCGGTTTGCTGAAGTGCGCCGACCATCCCGAGCCAAGAATGAGCACCGTATCCAGCTTGGTGTCGGTCATCATCGCGGCACCAGCCGCGATCTTCTTGCCCAACTCGAACAGTTCCATCGTGCGCGGATAGTCCTGCTCGCGGAAATAGAACCAGATGCTGGCCGTACTGGGCACGACATTCGGCTGGTCGCCGCCGTCTTTGATCACGTAGTGCGAACGCTGCTGAAGGCGCAGGTGTTCGCGCCGGTACTCCCACGCCTGTCCCATAAGCATCACGGCGTCGAGCGCGCTTTGTCCACGCCACGGCGCGCCGGCGGCATGCGCGCTCGATCCCCTGAATCGAAACTCCGCCGAGAGCAGCGCGCTCGATCCGCTCGCGCCCCACGACACGCCGAGGTCGTTGCCCACGTGCGTGAACAATGTGACGTCGGTGTTCTTGAACACCCCTGAGCGCACCAGGAACGCTTTGCCCGCCATCTGCTCCTCAGCGATGCCGGGCCACAGCAGAATCGTGCCCGGAATCTTGTCACGCTCCATCAGCTTCTTCACTACGATGGACGCGACAATGTTCACCGCCTGACCGGAGTTATGTCCTTCTCCGTGACCCGGTGCGCCATTGATCATCGGATCTTTGTAGCCCACTCCGGGCTTCTGGCCGGCTTGCGGAATGCCGTCCACGTCGGACCCGAGCGAGATCTCTGGCTTACCGCTCCCATAGCTCCAGCGCGCCGTCCACGCCGTGGGAATTCCCGCGGTCCCACGCTCGATCTTGAACCCTTCCTTCTCGAGCAGATTGGTCAGATACTTTTGCGATTCGAATTCCTGGAAGCCCAGCTCCTGGAACGAGAAGAGCATGTCTACGATTTCCTGGACCTGCTTCGACCGACCCTCGACCATCGTCAAGGCTTCGGCCTTCAACTTTTCCAGGCGAGGATCGGCGGAGGCCGCCATAGGCTTGGTGGGCTCCTGCGCCGACACGGTGGCACGGAGGGAGGGCACGCCGAGTAGAAGTACGGCGGACATGAGAGCGCGAACAGGGCGCGGGAAAACAGGCACGTCAAGTCTCCAGATATAGGGCGACGCCGGGATTGCACTGAGCGAAGTTACGTCAGGAAACCCTCCCCGTCACTGGCGCGTACGGGGCCTCAGCTCCCGACGTGTGTGTCGTTGCGCTGTTCCGATCGACCCCCCTCTGCTCCCACCGCCGTGTCACCTGCTGCCTCTCCTGTTGCGGTCATTGGTGTTTCCCGATGGGCCATGGCGCTCCTGCTCGTTGCCCTGACTGGCAGCGGCCTGTTGGCCCAGCAGCCACCGAAGCCTCCCGCGAAGGCACCGGCAAAGGCACCATCAAAGGCGCCGCCCAGAGACACCATGACGACCGCCGAGCGGGCGCAGCTTCGGGAAACCTCGCGTGACGCACGATCAATCGCTCGTCGTCGGCTCAGTGGCGACAGCGTGACCCGACGTCTGCGCGCCGATTCCGCACTCGCCACGGCATTCGGGTCGCCTGAGGCCCGTGCCATTCTCGAACGGGCCCGCGAAGCGCGCTTGCAGCAGGACAGCGCGCTCACCGCCTATCGCGCCACCACCACACAGCGGATGTCGGTCAGCATGGGTGTGCGGAACGTCGGACTGGAAAAACTGCTCTTCCGAGGCGACAACGTGTCGCAAATTGCATGGAAGCGCGGTGTGGGCGTGTGGGTGACGCCGATCGGCTCGCGCATCACCGTCCCGATGGCCCACCGGGTCGACGGCGACTTTGCCAGTGCCATATCCATTCCGTACTACCCGGGTCGGGAAACGCTGTGGTTCCCGTCGTCGGATTTCGGCATGGTCAAGAGCGATGTAGACGAACGGGACATGATTCATCCGCTGGCTCGCGGCGCCGAGTACTACTACCGCTACGAGACAGGCGATTCGATCGATATCAAGCTCGAAGGCGGTCGCGTCATCAAGATCCGCGAATTGCGCATTACGGCTCGTCGCCCGGAGTTCCGGCTGTTCGTCGGATCGTTCTGGTTCGATCGCGATGGTGGGCAACTCGTTCGCGCGGCGTACCGCATGGCCGCCGAGCTTGAGATCTGGGACGTCGCGCAATCGGAGAGCAAGCTCGATGCCCTGGAGAATCGTGAGGCGTCGGTCGTGCGCGATTCGATTGCGCGCGTCAGGCTGCCACGTGACCTGTACATGAAAGACTCCACGGCGCGCGCCAAGGCCGCCGAAGCGCGGGCTCGCAACGGCAACAATGAGGATGACGTGCCCGCCTGGGTAACGGCGACCTTTCGTCCAGCCAAGGCCAAGCTCGACGCGATCTCGGTGGAATACGGACTGTACCAAGGCAAGTTCTGGCTGCCGCGCGCCAACAGCGCCACCGCCTCGGCCCAGCTGGGCTTCATGCGCGTGCCGTTTCGCATCGACGAGAAATTCACGTATGAAGATGTGAACGGAGACTTCACCCTGGCACCGTTGCCGGCCGCCCAAACGGGTACTGCGATGCCAGATTCCACCGCGCGCGACAGCGTCCGCCGCGATGTGCGGCGCGATTCGCTGAGCGCTGACGGGTCCGGCGGTGCTTCGGTGACGGTGGGTGTTGGGGGCTCCCAGAAGAAACCGCGTACCGCCAGCGACAGCGCCGTCGCCGACTCCGTACGATTGGCACGCATGCCCGCCAACAAGCGCCGTCAGTGTGCCAACGATTCCATGTGGACGCGCACGGAAACGCGATACGAGGGCGCCCTGCGTATTGCCTACGCCATGCCGTGCGACGAAAAGAAGCTGGCCAACTCGCCAGCGCTGCCCCCGGCATACGCGGCCGACGAAGAGCTGTTCGACACGAAGAGCCGCGACGAACTCCTGGCGGCGCTTGATCTGTCGCTGCAGCCGGCGTTCGCTCCGCAGTGGCCCACCGTTCGCACTGGCACCGACCTCATTCGCTACAACCGCGTGGAAGGTCTCTCGGTTGGTGTGCTCGCCACGGCGGTGCTCGGAAGTGGATACACGGCGACGGCGCTCGGCCGCATTGGACACGCCGACGTGCACGCCAATGGGGAGCTCTCGCTTGCCCGCTCCAATGGCCAACGTACGGTCACCGGCACCATCTATCACCGGCTCAATGCCGCAAACCCCGAATGGGGAGGCGCCCTCACATTCGGTCCGTCGCTACCCGCGCTGCTGTACGGACGCGACGAAGGATTCTACTATCGCTCGCTGGGCTTTCAGTTGAGTGAGAAGCGCGAAGGGCGCAAGGGGTCGCTCGAGTATCGGTTGTTCATCGAACGCGAGTGGAGCGCAGGCGATTCGGATGTCGTGAATACTTTTTCGCTGGCCCGAGCGTTTCGGGATCGTCGCTTTCGGCAGAATATACTCTCCGAACCTATCGCCGTGACCGGCGTGTCGGGCGCGTGGCTGCGCGCGTTCGGCAACAATCCAGCAGGGTTCAGATTCACCAGCACGACGCGATTTGAAGGGGGCACGGGGACGTTCGAATACGGGCGTGCCGCGGTTGAGGGCACGCTGTCGCGGCCTGTGAAACGTGTGGCCGCCGCCCTCACCGGAAGTATCGGCAGCTCGATCGGTCGCGTGCCGGTGCAACGCAACTGGTACATGGGTGGGCTGCGCACGGTGCGTGGACAAATTGCGGGCACGCAGTCGGGTGATGCGTTTTGGCTGGCGCGCGCCGAACTCGGTACCCGTGGTGGCGCCTTCCGACCGGTGGGGTTCTTCGACATCGGCTGGGCCGGCAGTCGCACCGCCTTTGGCCGCACGCAACCGCAGCGGGGTGCGGGTGTCGGGCTCGGACTGATGGACGGACTTTTCCGCATTGACGTGTCGCGAGGGCTGTATCCGTTCAAGCGATGGCGGACCGACCTCTATCTGGAGGCGCCAATCTGAG
>JANOKE010000801.1:0-13820 GCA_031419135.1 Gemmatimonadaceae bacterium | reverse complement strand
GGAGAAGTTGCACTCGATGCCGTCGGCGCCGCTCTCCTGGCAGGCGATGGTGAGCGTCTGCCAGGCGCGCAGCTCCTTGTCGTTGCCGGAGCCCGCCATGATCGACGCGATCAGCACCTTGGTGGGATGCGCCTCCTTGATGCGGCGCAGGCGCACGGTCCACCAGTCGAGGGGTTTATCGGAAATCAGTTCCCAATTCCACGACGAATGCAGCGCTGCACCGGTGCGCTTTTTCATCGACACGGACGCGTCTTCGGCGAGTGTTCGCATGAATTTGGCCTTCGCGCCCACCACGTTGGTGACCGGATGCAGGCCAATGGTTTTCGTCACCACGCCGCCCCAGCCGGCGGCGAATGCACGAAGGATATTGCTTTCCGATTCCGTCGGCGGCGCCGACGAGAGCAGAAACGGGTTCTCGAACTTGAGACCGGTAAAGACGACCGAGCGATCTGCCATGATGGTGCTCCTCTAGGACATCCAGTTAACCCCAGCATCCTGATTCCACTTGGTGGTCATCTTCTTCGACTGCGTCCAGAACTCGATGGAGCCACGCCCGGTAATGTCGCCGACACCAAACCTGGAATCGTTCCAACCGCCGAATGAGAACGGCTCACGAGGTACCGGCACGCCGACATTGACTCCAACCATGC
This sequence comes from Gemmatimonadaceae bacterium, assembly GCA_031419135.1. GTDB lineage: Bacteria > Gemmatimonadota > Gemmatimonadetes > Gemmatimonadales > Gemmatimonadaceae > Gemmatimonas. The sequence continues at coordinate 13,170 of JANOKE010000801.1, read as the reverse complement.
CAGCTCCGGCATGTTCCATAAAATAGCGCGCCACGCCGCCGCTTTCGGTGAACACTGATGCCGCGTTGCCATAGGGTGATGCATTCTCGATGCGCAGCGCATCATCGACATCTGTGGCGCGCACGATTGCCAGCACCGGACCAAACACTTCGTCCTGCGCAATCTTCATCTCCGACCGCACATGATCGATGATAGTTGGGCCGACAAAGTATCCGCCTTCGCTGCCGCGCACGGTCACGTTGCGGCCGTCGACCAGCACCGTCGCGCCGCCCGCTTCCGCTTCGTCGATGTACCGCACGATCCGCTCGCGGGCCGCCGCCGAGATCACTGGTCCGATATGCGTACCCGGCACCATGGCTCTCGCTTGCTCCACCATGCGGGCGATGATCGGCTCGACGTTGGACACAGCCACCATGACCGACGCGGCCATGCAGCGCTGGCCCGCACAGCCGGACATCGAAGCCACCACGTTCGACGACGTCATCTCCCGATCGGCGTCGGGCATCACGATCAGGTGATTCTTGGCGCCGCCGAGCGCGAGGCAGCGCTTCAAGGTGGACGTGGCGCGGCGATAGACAATTTTGGCCACGCGGGTTGACCCTACGAAACTCACCGCCGCGATGCCCGGATGATCACAGATCGCCTCTACCGCTGCCTGGCCGCCATGCACGATCTGCAGCACCCCCGCCGGCAGCCCGGCCTCCTTGAGCAATTCAGCGATACGCCCGGCGCTGATGGGCACGAGCTCTGACGGTTTGAGGATCATCGCGTTGCCCAGCGCGAGGGCGTTTGGAATGGTCCAGTTGGGCACCATGTTGGGGAAGTTGAATGGCGTGATTGACGCCACCACTCCCACCGGATAGCGCTCCACCCGACACTCGACGCCGCGGCTCACTTCGAGAATTTCACCAGCCGCAATTTGCGGCAGAGAGCAAGCAAACTCCGTCAGCTCGGCCGACTTGAGTACTTCCGCGCGAGCCTCGCTCGCAATCTTTCCGTTCTCCTCGGTCACCAATGCCGCGAGGTCGTCGATGTGCTGCTCGAGCAGCGCCTTGTACCGATAGAAAACCTGAACCCGCTCCTTGATGGGCGTCGCGGCCCACGCTGGCTGCGCGGCCCTTGCGGCCTGCACGGCGGCGTCTACGTCCGGGCCTTGCGACAGCGGCACGCGCGAAATGACTTGGCCGCTGCGCGGGTTGTACACATCAAGCAGTGGCAGGTCGGACGACACGAAGCCGTCTCCCACGTAGTTGCGAACGTCGTATTTCATATGGCAACATGTGGCACCGTATTCCGTGGGGCAAGCACCCCCGCCCTGTGCAGCGCGGCTATTTCCCGATGTCTTCGTTCCAGAGTTCGGGATGCGCGGCGATACAGGCTTGCATCAAGGCAATACAACGCTCGTCGTTCAGCACATCGAGTCGGACACCGCGCTGCCGCAGGTACTCTTCCGGTCCGCGAAATGTGCGGTTCTCGCCGATCACAATATGCGGAATGCCATAGAGCAGCGCGGCCCCACTGCACATGTCACACGGCGACAGCGTGGAGTACAGCACCGCGCGCTGATACTCGGCGGCCGACCGACGACCGGCGTTGGCGAGGGCATCGATTTCCGCGTGCAGCACCGGGCTGCCCAACTGCACGCGCCGGTTGTGTCCACGCCCGATCACGCGACCATCGACGACCAGCACCGACCCGATCGGGATTCCCCCCTCGGCCAGTCCAAGGCGGGCTTCGTCGATGGCGGCATCGAGGAACGGGTCGGCGTGGCTCATTTCGGTTGGAAGGCGACGCGGAGGGCGAGCGCAGTGCGGCGAGCGGTCATGCCAAACAGGATGTGGCCGAGGCGCGCTGCTGGCAATGGTTCCTCGCATTCCCGCAACACCGATTCGCGTTGACGCTTGCTCCCACCAGTCGTAAGTTCGTGTCGATGACCGCGCCGCACCTTCTCATCATTGATGCGCAATCGTTGGCCGGACGGGCCGTCCATGTCGCCGACGGCGATGTCACCTATGGTGTGCGCCTGTGGTGCCAGATGGCGCGCGGTGCGGCAATGGATATTGCCGCCACGCATCTGGTGGCGGCGTGGGATCATGACGGTCCCACCTTTCGCCATGCGTTGTACCCGATGTACAAGCATCGCCGCACTGGAGTCATGCGCTCGCGCGTCGCGCCGATTCGCGAGGGGGTGGAGGCTACCGGACTGGCCAGTGTAAGCGTTGCGCACTACGAGGGCGATGACAGCGTGGCGTCGTTAATGGCGCGTTTTCGCGCCCAGACGCGTGTGACCGTGCTCTCCAACGATTCTGATCTGCTGCAGTTCGTGTCCGACGGCGTTGACGTGGCTACATACGTTGGCGCCGGCAAAGGACCCAACGGCACGCGGATCAAGCCGTGGAGCAGCGCCGACGTGTTCGCGAAGTTCGGTGTGCTCCCGGCGAATCTTGCGGCGTTCAAGGCGCTGTGCGGCGAAGACGGCGACGATATCCCCGGCGTGAAGAGCATTGGCAAGGGCACGGCGGTGAAGCTGCTGCGACGCTGGCAGTCGCTCGAGAAGGCGCTGGAGGCGAGTGAGTTTGTAAGTCATCGCGACGACACGGCAAAGCTGGCGGGCCAGCACGAGCATGTGCGGCTGATGCTGCAGCTGACGACGATTCGGCAGGACGTACCACTGCCGGCGATAGACCTCGTGCGCTGCGAGGCGAGCGTGATCCGGTGGCCCGACGGATCGACCGCACGTGGGGCAGCGGTTGTGACTCGCGTGGCAGCCGGTCCTGGACTCGAGGACGTGCCGTTTCCCAGCGAGCGGTTGGCGGACTAGCCGTGCCGATTCATCTTTCCACGATGGTTTACGCGCTGGCTGCCTGCGTATTGACGTCGGCCCCGCACTGGTTTGATCGACGCGTGGTCGACGTGGTCAGCGTGGGCGACCCGCGCAGTGAAGCGGCGCACGGATATGCGGGCCACGACGTGAGCACGGGCGTCGTGAACGGCAAACCGTTCCGGCAATCGCTTGGGTGGATGCACTACACGCTGGCCACCTTCGACGATACCGACGTCACCATCGCCTGCACGTTTGTTGGCGTCGACAGCGCCACGGGTGTCCACTCGCGCACCTTCGACATCGTTGTCGAGGACAGCCTGATCGCCACGCGCACCGTGTTGGCGGTATCCTCAGCACCCGTTGTCGTTGAGATCGGCGTGCCCTTTGCCGTCACCAAGGGCAAGACGAACATTGTCGTCATTATCCGCGCGCGTGGTGGTCTCACACCGGCGCTGCGTGAGCTTCGCACCATCCAGGACCATCACGAAGTGAACCAGTTGCTGACCCCTTTTGGAGTTGTCCGATGAACGTGTCACGCCTATCGCATATTGCCCGCGCCCTGTTCGCCTTGCTATCCGCCAGCGTCGTGCTGATACGCACTGATCTCTCGGCGCAAGCGCCCAAGCCGGCACGCGCGGCAGCCGGCCAGTGGCTCACCCGCCCTGAACGCACGGACTACGCCGAAACGAGTCGCTACGACGACGTCATCGCCTACATGAAGCAGATGGCCGCCGTGTCGCCGCAAATCCATCTGACCACGTACGGCTACACCTACGAAGGCCGGCCGCTGCCACTGGCCGTCATTGGCGCTCCGGGCGTCACGCCGGAACAGGTGCTCGCTACGAAGAAAACACGCGTGTACATCCAAGCCAACATTCACGCCGGTGAAGTGGAAGGGAAGGAAGCGGTCCTGTGGCTGTTGCGCTCCATCGCCAGGGGTGAGCGCAATGAATGGCTCAAGACCACCGTGCTGCTCATCAATCCGATCTACAACGCCGACGGCAACGAACGCGTGAACGTAACCAATCGCGGCAGTCAGGCCGGACCGGTTGGTGGCATGGGCCAACGCGAGAATGCGCAGGGGCTCGATCTCAATCGCGATGGCACCAAGATGGAAACCGCCGAAGCGCGATCGATGGCGAGTTTGCTGACGCGTTACCAGCCGCACGTCGCGATGGATCTCCACACCACCGACGGCAGCTCCAACAGTGGCTTCAACATGACATACGAAACGTCGCTCAATCCCAACAACTCCAAAGGCACGATGAGTTTGTTGCGCGACGTGCTGTTGCCGGAGGTGACGAAAACCATCAAAACGAAGCACGGCTCGGACTGGTTTTACTACGGCGGCGTGTCGGGCACGGGCGCCGAGCGCGGGTGGCGCTCCGACGCCGAACTGGCGAAGCCGAGGTACACGTCCACGTACTATGGCGTGCGCAACATTTTGGGGCTGCTTACCGAGACCTACTCCTACGCATCGTTCAAGACCCGTATTACCGAGACGTACTGGTTTCTTGAGGAAGTACTTGGCTACGTCGCGAAGAATGGCGAGAAAGTGCGCGACGTGGTGGCGACCGCAAACAAGGAATCCATTGTGGGTCAGCAGCTGGCGGTGCGCCAGCAGTTGGTGAAGGCGCCAGCGCTGCAGAAAATCGTTTTCGCGCCGACGGTGTCGACGCGCAATCCGTATGTGGCGGATCGGCCGTATCGCTTGCGGGCCGACGGACCCGTGACCAGCGAAATGCTGCCGTTCTTTGGCACCACCGAGCCCACGGAGACCAGTCTGGCGCCGCGCGTGTGGGTGGTGCCGCTGAGTAGCGCGGCGCCGGGCGGTGCTCCGCCGGCGGCGCCCGCATTTGGCGGCGGACGTGGCGGAGGCGGTGGTGGTACACCCACGCAGCGACTCATTGCGAGCGTGGTTGATCGGCTGGAGGCGCACGGTATCGCGTACACGCTTACCGCGCGAGACATCGCCTTCACCGGCGAACGTTTCAAGATTGCGTCGAATACACTGGCCGATCGCGAGTATCAAGGTACGCACAAAGCGCGCACGCTTACGGGCGCGTGGGAGCCCAACGAACAAACGCTGCCGGCCGGTTCGCTGATCATTGCCATGGATCAACCGCTGGCGCGACTCGCGTTCATTCTGTTTGATCCGCGTTCGGACGACGGGTTCATGTGGTGGAATATTCTCGATCCCGTGCTCGGGATGACGCCGGGGCCAGCGTACTACCCAGTGCTGCGCTCGATGTCTGCTGTCGGAAACTGACGCCGACGTCGTTAATGAAGGGAGCGACGTGAGCGCCAACTCGCGTCGGACCATGCTCGCAGCAAGCGCCGCGAGCATGGTTTTTGGCGCGTCGGTTGTTGTCACGCGGTTTGTGGTGACACAAACCGATCCGGTGTCGCTGGCCTTCCTGCGTTACCTGATTGCCACGGTCTGTCTGGCGCCCGTGCTTGTCACGGCCATGAAGGTCACGATGCCGCGGCGCGACCTGTTGGCACTCGCCGCGCTGGGGGCGTTGTTCTTCGGAATCTTTCCCTGGAGTTTCAGCGCCGCGTTGGTTCATCTGCCGGCGTCGCGCGTGGCCGTCATGCTGGCCACAACGCCTCTCGTCACGCTGGTCATCTCGCGTATGCGTGGCGTGGAGCCGATCACGCTGCCGATTCTTGGCGGACAGCTGTTGGCGTTGACGGGCTTATGGCTCGCCCTCAGGCAGTCGGCGGGTTCGGATGTCGCAGTCGCGCCCGACTGGATGGGTATCGCGTTGACGTGTGTGACCGTGTTGTGCGGGGCGATCTACAATGTCTTTTCTCGACCATACCTTAAACGCTATCCGCCGCTGCATGTCACGGCGTTGTCGATGGCTGCGGGAACGCTTTTCCTGGCGCCGCTCGCGGCGGCGAACGGTCTATTCACCACGCTACCGACCTATTCGCCAGCCGGATGGATGGCGGTGTTGTTTCTCGGGACCATTGGCGGTGCGCTGGGTTTTGCACTCTGGATCTGGGCGCTGGAGCGATCGACGCCGTCACGCGTTGCCGTGTTCCTGGCGCTCAATCCCGTCACCGCTACGCTGCTTGGCGTGCTGCTGATGCATGAGCCGGTCACGCTGTCGTTCGTCGCGGGACTCAGTTGCGTGCTCGGAGGTATTGTTCTGGCGAACCGTCGGACGACCTTAACAGTGCCGAAGATCGCCGGATCGTAGACCCTCGCTTATTTCCCCTTCATCTCGGAGCCGTTTAATGCCGCGTCGCAAGTCTGCCCCGCTCTACATCGGGATTGGGAGTCACGTTGTTGCGCTCGACGCCACCTCGGGCGACGAGATCTGGCGCACGAAGATCAAGTCGTCTTCGTTCGTGACGATTTGTGTAATGGATGGTTCGGTCTATGCTGGTGCTGGCGGCGAACTGTTCTGCCTCAACGCGAGCTCTGGAGAAATTGTGTGGACCAACAAGCTCAAACTGCTCGGCCACGGGTTGATTGCCTTCGCCGGATCCGATGCGGGGGCCTCGACATCCGTTCAGCTGGCGCAATCGGTGCAGGCCGCAACCGCAGCGGCGGTGGTAGCGGCGACAGTCTGATCTGCGCTACGAGTTGGTCGCGCGCGCGGCGAGCCGAGCATCGACCGAGTAGGCGCCTGGGCCGGCAAGCGCGAGCGTGAGCGAGCCCATGGCCAGCAGGAACTCAAGTTCGTATCCTCCCACGAAGCCCTTGGGCAATACGGCCAACCCGATGGCGACCAGCATGTTGCAGACGAACAGCCCGGCGAGCGCTCTCGTGAAAAGGCCTGCCGCCAGCGCGAGTCCGCCGCCAAACTCGAGAAGGGCAACGCCCCACGCCGCGAGGCCGGGCAGCGGAATCCCCAGCTGCGTGAAGAATCCCGTCACTCCCGCATGGCCAAGGACGAAGAGCTTCATGTAACCGTGAGCGATGAAGACCAGCGCCAGTGCGAGGCGGAGGACGAGCAGGGCGCGATCAACGTGACGTTCGGTGATGGACATGGTTGGTGGGAGGAGGGTGGAGGGTGGACCCAAGCGGTGAGTTTTTTAGTCGCGGCGTCGGCATGTGCACCGGCGAGACGATGGCTAGCAACACGGCACTTGCACCGCAGGGTTCGCAGGGGACGCAGGGGACTTCCATGGAGTTCGCCGATGCGGTCATCACACCTTTGTTCAATCTCCTGCGCACTCTGCGTCCCCTGCGGTTCAAAGCTGTTGGTGTTTGCCTGGACTCACCCACGACGTGCGCATCCACCAAGTGGTGCGCACGCGCAGGCCAGAGCCGCCAGCGAACTGCGCACCGACCCCTTCATGCGGCATGCAGAAGAGTCGGGCTATTGCCTGCAAGGCGCAAGGATGCGGCAGTTGCGGCGAGCGTCTCGATCCTGCAGAATCATGGCAGCCCCTTCTTCACCCCTCCGGAGGCAACATGAAGCTCATTCGGCTGGCCCTTGTCGGTGTCGCCCTTCCCGTAGCGCTCGCCGCGCAGCCACCGTCCGCGGCGCAGCAGGCGAACCCCATCGCTTCGGCATTTCGTGCGCGCATCTTCGCGTCCCATCGCAACATTGCGCAGGCGTTCGACTCCATGCCCGCCTCCAAATTCGACTACAAGCCGACGGCAGGGCAACTCACTGTCGGTTACATCGCCCAGCATGTTGCCAGCGACAGCTATCTCTTCTGCAACAATTTCGGCGCCATGAAGGCCACCGTTGCAGACAAAGACACGGCCACGCCCGACTCCGTGAAAGCGAAGTGGCCGAAGGATGAGTTGGTGTCAAAACTCAAGGCGTCATTCGCGTTCTGCGCGCAGGCGTTCGATCAACTTGAAGACGCGAAGCTTGGCGATCAGGTGACGATGACCTTCAACGGGACCTCGCGGAACTCGACGCGCATCAACATGGTCCTTGGCCACGCGCTCGATCTCGCCGACCATTACAGCCAGATGGCCAACTACATGCGGCTCAACAACCTCATTCCGCCGACCGCACTGCCCCGCCCAGGTCGCGGCGGAAACCAGTAGGGCCGCAGGTTTTTTCGGTGAACCAGTGTCTCAGACCTAACCGGAGGTTGGGATGGGCATAGGGCGCAAGGTGGCGATCGGCGTCGGTAGCGTGTTTGGACTGCTGGTGGTGGCAGGCGGCGGAGTCTATCTGTGGGCGTCGAGCGCGGCGGGTTCGAAACTCGCGGCGACGCACGAGGTGCATCGCGTCGACTTCCCGATCCCGTTTCCGCTCACCGATGCGGAACTCGCCACGTTGCGCGCAGAACGCGGCGCGATCGCATCGCAAAACGCGGCCGCACGTGGGAAGGACCCTCTCGCCGATGTCGATCTGAACGCGCTGGCTACAGAACGCGCTGTCGCACGCGGACAGCATCTCGTGCTGACATTCTATGCGTGCGGCGAATGCCACGGGGCGGACTTCGGCGGTGGTGTGATGGTGGACGACGCTGCCTTCGGGCGACTCCTCGGACCGAACCTCACACTCGGCACAGGCTCACGCACGCTCAAGTACACTGCCGCTGAGTGGGATTGGATCGTGCGTCACGGCGTGAAGCCCGATGGCACGGGTTCACCAATGCCGTCGAAGGACTTCTTTGCGATGTCCGATCGCGAGCTGTCCGATATTGTGTCGTATATCCGCTCACTCCCTGCCGTAAACAAGGAAGTGCCTTCGGTGACATTGGGTCCGGTGGGCAAGATGCTGGTGGCCACCGGTCGGTTGTTGCTTGCCGCCGACATTCACCCAACCAAGCACGTCATCGACCACGCAGCACTTCCACCGGCCACAGCGGCCGATGCGACATTGGGCAAGCACCTCGCGCAGACGTGCATCGGATGCCACGGCGACACATTCGCGGGTGGCCCGATCATCGGCGGTCCGCCGGATTGGCCACCAGCCGCCAATCTCACGCCAACGGGTCTCGCCGGATGGACGTACGACGACTTTGAGCGCGCGCTCAAGGAAGGGAAGAGCACGAACGGCGTGGCGCTTCGCGAACCGATGGCCAGCATGCCCAAGTTTGCGAAGAACATGACAGACACTGAGCTGCGCGCCCTGTGGGCGTACATCAAGGATCTGCCGCCGCAACCGATCGGTAAGTGATGCGCCCAACCTTCGGCGTGCCCACCGTGTGCGAAGACGCGTTGACATGAATCCTGCCTTTCGCTGGCGCCGCGCCCTGTACGCGGTGCTCTTGCTGTGCATGCTCGCGCCGATCGCCTGGTCGCAGCGCGGCGGGTTTCGTGGCGTCTATCTGGAGCCCAACGCTCCCTACGACGGTCGCTTCACGTTTGCGCGCATCCGCTACACGCAGGGCTACCGTTTGGCGTGGGGCGTAGACTACCCGCGCATGGAGCGCAACTTTCTGGTCATCCTCGACGACCTCGCGTCGCTCGTCCTCAACCGGAATGCGACCAACGTGTACACGCTTGACGATCCGGGACTGGCGAAACATACCGTGGCGTGGCTCACGGAACCGGGCTATTGGGTGCCGACGGACGCCGAGGCCAAAGGGCTGCGGGACTGGTTTGCGCGAGGTGGCTTTCTGATCATCGACGACTTCTACTTCGACCGGCAGTGGGACGTCTTCGAACACTCCATGCGCATGGTGCTGCCAAAGGTTCGTTTCTTTCGCCTCGACGCCTCGCATCCGATTTTCAAAACATTTTTCACGATCACAAAGCTGGACGAAATGCATCATCCCGCCACGACGGCCGCGGTTGCGGAGTACTACTCCGTGTACGAGAACAACGATCCCAACGCACGCATGCTGGCGATTATCAGTTTCAACAATGACATCGGCGACTATATGGAGTGGTCTGGCGACGGATGGTATCCGGTGAACCTCTCCAACAATGCGTACAAGTATGCGACGAACTTTCTCTTGTACGGCTTGATGCACTAAGCCGGGCCGGGGAGTGTCCAGTGGCTGGCGACCGCTTGCGCGCCCATGCACGCGAGCAGAACGAACGCCTGAGGTTCGGGCACGGCGACTGTCGCCGCAATCCCGAACAGCAGAAAACCCCAGTTCGCCGCGCGCACCAGACGCGTCGTGGGCTGCCGACAAGGCTCGATGCCAATGTGACTGATGTTGAGCGCGCTGAGGAGCAGCAGGCCAAGCCCCGTGCCGAGGAACCACACCGCGTCGGGCGTCCAACTGGAGTACAGCACGAACGTGAGGGCGCCGTGAATGCCCGCGATGATCCCGAGCACGCCACTCGCGATGAGATGCACTCGGCGCCAGCGCAGATACGTCGGTGTCATTCGGTGTCACGAGGATTGGACATTGATCGGCGCTTTGGATGTATGTTGAACTCGCCGTAGCAGAGCAAGCGGAGAACGGAATCGGGTCGCGCGTACCAACTCCCCCACGAGAGCGGTGAATCGCCATTCATGTCCTTGGCTCGAAGGCTTGCCCGCGCATCGAGCAGCAGTTGAATGGTGGCCTCCGATCCGAAGGCTGCCGCGCGGTGCAGCGGTGTCTCGGCCTTGGTTCGACAATCCCGCATAAAGCTCCCGGTTTCCACACCCGGTTTGGTGGCACCATTCGGATTCGCTCCATGGCCGAGCAATACGCGAACCACAGGATCGTGCGCTATACGATTGGCGGTGCACAGCGCGGCATGGAGCGGCGTTTCTCCCGTGTCTGGCAGGGGCTTGTTGACATCCGCGCCTTGCTCAACCAAAAACTCACAGAGCCGCCAGTGCCCGTGAAACGCCGCACCATTGAGGTCCAGATTGTCACCGAGCGTCTCAAGCGATTCACCATTCGCAAGCAGAAACCGTATCGCGCTAACGTCGCCGTAGTACGCGCACCATCGGATCAGCGGCGTACCATCGCTGGCGACTGACCTGGCGGCGTGGCCTGCCGAGAGAAAATCAAATACCAAGTCGGTTCGTCCGTCGATGAGGCGCTTCAGGATGTCGGTTGTCATGACGTTGTTGAGTGGCATCAAAGTGATGGAGGAACGACATGGAAGGGTGTCGGCTAGTGGATGGCACTCACATGCGACGCAATTTCCCCATTGTTCCAAATGCTGGCGATCCCTCCGTCGAAGTAGCGCAACGTCACATCGTGGTGCTCGCGATCGCCGGAGCCAACGCAGTCGCGCGCGAGCACCACGTCGAAGTCGCGCTGGTACGCATCTATTACTGTTGAACGGACGCACGCGTGGGTATTGATACCTGCCAGCACGAGCGCCGCCGGTGCAAGCGATTCCAACAATGCATCGAGGGACGTGCCGAAGAACGATCGGCGGCGAACTCCTGCCGCATCCAGACGATTGGCAGGTTCGCGTCGCGAAAGATACCGACAAGTTGGTTGATGCCAGCGACAAGCGACTCGCGCTGCTCAGCGAGAGCAGGCACCCGGTCGAAGAAATCCACCAACATATCGATGACGATGAGAACGAATCGAGTCTGCATGGAGGGAAAGAAAGAGACGACGGCGCCGTGCTACTTGACGATACCTCGGCGCGTGGTGAGGTACGTGGCGAAACTGCCGAGCCAGTGACCGCCGGCGTAGTGCTCACCGGTCACAGCAGCGAGTCCGCTCGCGGCATGCGTTTGGGCAGCGGCCATCAGCGCGCGTCTGCGCAGATCGCCAGGGGGCAACCCCGACGCGATACCGTCCAGCATCCACGCGCGACTGAGATTGAGTCCGTCCAGATGCGCGAGCTTGCCATCGGTCTTGTCGGTGACGACTCCGATCGGCAACCACGCGGCTGAAGCGGTGGTAGGGAGTCGCGGGAGGAACTTCGTCAACCACGCGGCAAATTCGACGGGCGGCAGGACGCGTCGCATCACGTCGGCCTCGGCGATGCACGGCGAGACAAAATCCTGACCGGACGGCTCGTAGTTAATCGGGCAGTCGCGATCGTTGAGATGAAACTCGCGGACTTTGGCAACCACCATCGCAGCCAATGCCGGGTCGGTTCCGCGCGCATAGTCGAGGATCAACCCGAATGCGAATGCGGTTTGCGCGTGTTCCCCTTCGCGAATGGAATACGCCAGTTTCGGCAGCCATGCCTTGAGTCGTGCGACTACCGCGGCTTCGAGTGGCCTGAGCACTGCGGACAATGCCGTCGCATCAGGTGTTCGTGATTCGCGTAGTTCGACGGCAAGCTGCAGCAGCCAGGCCAAGCCATACGGGCGTTCGAACGACTCGCGTCCGGCACCATTCAGGTAGGCCACCTCACCGGCGATGCGTGCTGGCGTGAGGTTCGTCTTGAGAGCGGCGACCGCAGTGGTGGCAAAGGATGCCTTGGGAAACTCACGGACCAGTCGCGCCAGCAACCAGTGGCCATGCACCGAGGAATGCCAGTCGTAACACCCGTAAAACGCCGGTGTCAGTTCGTGCGGCGCCTTCACATCTGCGGAGGAATTCAGGACATGGGTGATCTTATTCGGGTACTCCTTCTGCACACAGGCGAGGGTTAGTGTTGCGAACCGCCCTGCGGTGGTCGCGTCAAGTGTGGCCGATGCGGGCTGCGCCCACACCGGTGCCGTGAGGAGGGCCACGGTCAACAACGCAAAGGTCACGATGGATTTCATTGGGCAGAAAGTATCACTCCACGCAGTCACGCGACACGGGTCTTCGTTCGACCTGACGCGCGTGAAGTGAGAAATTCTGCGCGATGCCCGCAGCGGTGCCCGACAAAGGCTGAGCCCCACGGCGTTTACCAAGCCAATGGCAGTTTGCTCGCTTGCAGGCCTGCGCGAACGCCGACACCCAAACGCCGCTGCGGCACATCCTATGAAGACCATCCTCTTCATCCATATACTGGGCGGCTATCTCGCCGTCCTTGTCGGCTATGCCACGGTGTTCGCCCCGAAAGGGAAGACATTGCATCGCCGGGCGGGGTGGTTGTTTGTGTGTGGGATATTCCTCATGGGCTTCGGCGCGATTGTTGTGGGTCTTGACCGCAACCTGATCACCTCGGCTGGCGGGATAACGGTCGCGTATCTCGTCATCACCGCAGTCATTACGGTTCGGCGAAAGCACGAGACCAACCCGATCCTCGACGGCGCCCTGATGCTCGTCCCGATTGCGCTTGCCGTCAGGTCTTTCAACGGCGGCTTCCTGACGATGTCGAGTCCGGGCGGGCAGATCCAAGGCATTCCCGCCCCGGTGATGTTCATCGGCGGGACCGTGATGCTGCTCGCCGCCGCAGGTGATGCCAGGATCCTCCTTCGTGGACCCCTTCGCGGCAGCCAGCGTCTCGCGCGGCACCTCTGAGGCATGCTCTACGCGCTGTTCTCCGCCACGGGCTCCTTCTTTCTCGTTGAATCGAGAGTTCCCGAATTCATGCGATTCACGCCGCTGCGCATGCTGCTGGACCG
>JANOKE010000800.1:0-2491 GCA_031419135.1 Gemmatimonadaceae bacterium | reverse complement strand
ATTGCGCGCGGATCTCCTGCGCCCGGCGAAGATCGTCTTCGACGCCCCACTCCACCGCAAACGCGCCCTGCAGCACGTCGTCCAGGAACGACTCGGCTACCCGTGCACTGATATGTTTTGATACCAGGTAGTCGACCTCTGGAAGGATGGCCCATGGCAGGACGCAGGCTGCAGGATCGTCGTCAAACAGGTCGACCATCGCGTTGTGATGCGCGTCGTCGGCGTCGATGAGCGCGACGATGGCGCTGGTGTCGATGACGATCAACGGTTCAGCCCCATTCCCTCCAGCAGTTCGTCGGCGCGCTCGGAAAGATCAGAGCGCCCGCTTCGTCCAGCCGCAATGCTGTTGGGGCGAGCCGCCATCGGCTGCGAGCGTGCATAGACCGATACCGCCTCGCGCACGAGATCGGCAGCCGGACGCCCTTGCGCCCTCGCCAGGGCCTTGATGCGCCGGTAGTCTGCGGCGTCGAGGTAGACTGTGGTCTTGGCAGGTTTCATGGTATGGTAACCATATATGCAGGTGGATTGGATGTCAACGGGGGTGCTGGCCTCGCAAGCGTCCGAGTCCCGCTCACAGGTCGGCCGAGGGGCCACTTCCGGGCCGAGCACGGGCCCTCGGTCGGCGAAGTCTGCGGCTCATGTCAACCGGAACCATGAGCCTGAACACGCCCCGGCACGTAAACGCGCTGTCCGTGGTCGGCATCCAAGGTCCATCGAGGCGCACAAGGCGCTCCGAAGCCCACCGGCTGGCGCCTCCGCAGCCCCCATCGAATGCCACAGAGGACAGAACCCATGACGAAAGGACTCCAGCGGGTCGCCATACTCGGCGCGGCCGTGCTGTGCACTGCAGCGTTTTCATTCGGCGGTTGGGCCTTGGTCACGGTGGACGACGTTCCCGACTATCTGGTTGCCGGAAAACCGCTACCTGTCTCGTTCGTCGTGCGTCAGCACGGCGTCACGCTGCTGAGCGGACTCTCGCCGAGTGTGACCATTCAGTCCGGTCCCACACAGACCAAGGTCGCCGCGCGAGCGACCGGATCCGGGCACTACGCGGCCAGCGTCATCGTCCCTCGCGCCGGCGACTGGACCATCACCGTGAACAGCGGCTTCGGTCCGAGCAAGACCACGTTGTTGCCGTTGAAAGCGATCGACTCTGGCGGCGTAGCGCCGTCACCACTTTCCGACGCCGATCGTGGACTCCGACTGTTCGTGGCCAAGAGCTGCACCACGTGTCACGTGCGCGGATCGCTCGGCACCGACGGCATGAAGGTGGGTCCGGACCTGACGGGACGGCGGTATGTGGCCGACTACGTGGCGAAGTTCCTGGCCGATCCCGAGCGCAGCCCGTTGGCTTTACCGAACACCGGTCAGGCGCGCATGCCCAACCTCAATCTCCGGGAGCGAGAGATCGCCGCGCTGGTGTCGTACCTGAATTCCGACCTGATGGTGTCGAGCCGGAATTCGTCACGGTGAGATCGGCGGGCCACAATCGTCAGTTCACTTTGCAGCCACTGCCGCGTCGCGGCGAAGCTCTTGGCGTTCCCTGCGGCATCGCCCGCCTTTCAGCGCAGCAAGCTGCTGCGACTCCGCTGACTGCGAAATATCGAATCGCGCGGAGAGGCCGGTCACCGCCGCTTCGCCGCGCGTGAGCTACTCGAAGATAGTTCGGCGACAGTGGCGACGCGCTCGATTATGTGTGCTCATCCAGAGGGGCCCTCCTACATTGCCTCGTATGCAGCCGAAACCGCGCCTCTTGCCATCCACGCGGGCTAATCTGCGCCTGCGACATTTTTCGCCGAGGACGGAGGAAGCCTATTTGGGTTGGACGCGCCGATTCGTGCGTTTTCACGATCTCCGCCATCCCACCGAGCTTCACGAGTCCGATGTGAAAGCGTTTCTCGTGCACTTGGCTGAGGACCGACACCTCGCCCCGTCGAGGCTCGCGCCTGCGCTGGCGGCGTTGATCTTTCTGTACAAGGACGTGCTGGGTCAGCCTCTTGCCGGACTCGGCGCGATGCCACGGGCTCGCGCGCCGGTCAAGCTGCCGGCGGTGTTGACGCCGGAGGAGGTGCACAGCGTGCTGAGCCAGTTGCGCGGCACCACTCGCCTGATTGGCATCCTGCTGTACGGGAGTGGCATGCGGCTCATGGAATGCCTGACGCTTCGCGTGAAGGATCTCGACCCCGAGCGTGGCGAGATTTGCATTCGCCGTGGCAAGGGCGCGAAGGACCGCGTGACCGTGCTGCCGAGCCTACTCCGGTCGGCAATGGTCAGCCAGGTCGACGCCGTGCGGCAGTTGCACAACCGGGACTGCAGCGCGGGCGCCGACGCCGGTTGGGTGATGCTGCCTGGGGCGCTCGACCGGAAGTATCCGCAGGCCGGACGGTCACTCCCGTGGCAATGGGTTTTTCCCGCGCGAAGACGGTACGTGGATCGCGCGACGGGTCGTCAGCACCGTCACCATTTGCACGAGTCGGCGATGCAGCGGGCG
>JANOKE010000799.1:0-2586 GCA_031419135.1 Gemmatimonadaceae bacterium | reverse complement strand
CGCGCCCAGGGAGTGGTGAGTGTCAGCCGTCAGGAAACCGCCAGCCGCCGAAACGCGCTGGCTGAACGTCTCGACAGTGGGGTCGTAATTGCGTTCGGCGGTCGCGAGCTCGTGCACGACTTCAGCACGTTCTTTCAATTGCCGGCCTTTCGCTATCTTACCGAATTCGACGAGCCCGACGCCGCGCTGCTTATTGTCGTGCGCAACAAGCGGGCCCAGAGTACGCTGTTCCTCACACCCATCGACGCGCGCACGGCCCTTTACTACGGACAGCGCACCGATGCGGGCAACAGCGAAGCGCGCACGGGTATGCCCGCCCGCCCGTTCAACGCACTCACCGGCGTACTCGACTCGCTGGCGCAAACTGGTTTGCCGTTTTACCACATCTCCGATGTGGAGACGATGGACTTCGCGCGTAACGACACGCTGACCCGCGGCCAGGAAGCGATCAAAGCGCTGGGTCGCCGCTATCCCGCGTTGGCCATCCGCAATGGCATGCCGATGGTGCTCCAACTGCGCGCCAGGAAGTCAGAGGTGGAGCAGGCGCTGATTCGTCAGGCCGCGGAGATCAGCGCTGAAGGCCATCGCGCCGCCATGCTCACCGCCAACCCGCTGCACGAGTACGAACTGCGCGCGGCATTGGAGTTCGAATTCACCCGTCGTGGGGCGGAACGGCCAGCCTATGGGTCCATCGTTGGTGCGGGGATCAACGGAACACAGCTGCACTACATGAGGGACTCCGATCCGGTCAAGCCGGGTGATCTGGTGGTCATGGATGCGGCCGCTGAATATCGCGGATACGCCGCCGACATTACGCGCACCATTCCCGTGAGTGGCACGTACACCGCGGCCCAGCGGCAGCTCTACCAGTTGGTGCGCGACGCGCAGGATATCGCCGAATGATTTTCGAAACCGGGTATGAAAGTGCGGGCCGCGGCCGACTCCTCCGTGGCGCTGCGAGCCCGCGGGCTGGCGGCGTTGGGTCTCATCGAAAGCGAAGAGGCGATGTTCGATCCGCCGTGGTCGGTGAACTGCGCTGCCAACCCCGCACCCTGCAAGCAGAGCAACCTCTGGATGATTCATGGCATCACGCACGGCATCGGTCTCGCGGTGCACGATCCCATGCAAGGCTCCGGCGCTGACGCACGCTTCCAGGTGGGCGATGCCTTCACGATTGAACCCGGCATCTACGTGAGCACCCGCGCGCTCGACGTGCTGCCCGACACGCCAAAGAACCGCGCCTTCATTGCCACGGTGCGCGCCACCGTGCTGAAGTATCAGAACACCGGAGTGCGCATCGAAGACGACTACATCATTACCGACAAGGGGCTCGAACGCATTTCGCTGGTGCCGCGGGAGATGGACGAGATCGAAGCGCTCATGAAACGGCGCGTCAAGGTGCAGCCATGAAAAAACGGGAGTTCCTGCAAGCGCTGGGCGGCGCGTCGCTGAGCATGCTGTTCGCGCCCGACCGACTCGCGGCACTCCGTGCGCTCCCCGCCACGGAATTGGCCAGCCGTGCGGACTTCTGGGATACGCTGCGGGCCAGCTATACCATCACCCCGGACTATATCAATCTCGAGAACGGCTACTACAGCATGCAGGCGGAGCCCGTGCTCAACAAGTTCATCGGGCACGTTCGAGACGTAAATGTGCTGGCGGCGCGCTACATGCGCACCGTGCAGTATGACAACAAACGCCGCGCGCAGGAGCGGCTGGCGCAGATGGCCGGGTGTTCGCCCGGGGAACTGATTATCACCCGCAACACCACCGAGTCGCTCGACACCGTCGTGTCGGGATTTGATTGGAAACCGGGCGACGAGGCGGTGATGTCGGTGCACGACTATGGCGCGATGCTCGACCAGTTCAAACTCATGGGTCGGCGTTGGGGCGTGAAGAATACGCTCGTTACCGTACCGTTCGACCCGCAGTCGGACCACGAGATCGTCCAGGTGTATGCCAACGCCATCACGCACCGCACCAAGCTGCTGATGGTGTGCCACATGATCAACATCACCGGCCAGGTGCTGCCGGTGCGCGCCATCTGCGACATGGCACACGCGCGTGGCGTACCTGTCATGGTGGACGGTGCCCACGCCTTTGCCCAACTGGATTTCCGCATTCCCGATCTCGCGTGCGATTACTACGGCGCCAGTCTGCACAAATGGCTGGGCGCACCACTCGGTGCCGGCATATTGTACGTGCGAGCAGATCGCATCCGCTCCCTCTGGCCGCTATATGCCGATGAAGGCGTACCGCTGGACAGCATTGCCAAACTCAATCACACTGGCACGCATCCGGTGCACACCGACCTCGGCATTCTCGACGCCATCGACTTTCACGACACCATCGGTATTCAGCGCAAGGAAGCGCGACTGCGCTGGCTGCAGCGGTACTGGACCACACAGGTGCGCGGCCACCGGAATGTCCTGCTGTTCACGCCAAGCGATCCGAATCGTACCGGTGCGATTGCCAACGTGGGTATTCGGGGCATGACGCCGAGCGACCTGGCCAAGTCACTGTTCGACAAATACCGGATCTTCACGGTGGCCATCGATACGGCCGGCGTGACCGGCGTGCGGATTA
>JANOKE010000798.1:0-3092 GCA_031419135.1 Gemmatimonadaceae bacterium | reverse complement strand
GGTGTCTCATGAAGAGTCACAACACAAACGCTCCTGAGCGGCATCCCGTCCGCACCCGGCACGGCATCGCCATGATTGCGGTGCTGTTCATCGCCGTGGTGGCCACGGTCATCGCGCTCGCCTCGGCGTCTATGGCTGTCTCCGGCAAGCTCGTGCTGGCCGGCTCCGATCGCAGCGCCGCTGTCGACGACGCCGCTATCTCGGCGCTGGAAATCGAACGGTCGCGACTCAACGCCAAGCTCGATTCCGTTCCTGTTGATGGATATCTTGCGGTCGCAAGCAACCAGAGTGTTGGGGCGGGCATCACGCGTTCGATCTGGGTGTCGCGCCTTGGCAACTCGGACTCGCTGAAAAATGCGGGGGAGTTCGGCTTGCAGGCCGAGATCGTGGCGAAGGCCACCGATGCCTTCGGCAACGTCGCCATCCGTCGTTCACAGCTGTACCAGGATTCATTCGCGCGCTACGCGGCGTTCACCGACCAAGCGCGCTCAACGAGCGGTCAACTCCTGTACTGGGCGCTGGGATCGCAGGCGCAGGGTCCGGTTCACAGCAACGACACGATCAATATCTGGAACGGGGCCACACCAAGCCCACAGGCCACGTTTTTCGACGACGTCACCACCGTGCGCATCGTGACCAACCCGGGGTATGCGCTCTTCAAGAAGGGTCCACCAAAGACAGGCGTGGCGAGAATCGCGATGCCGACTATGGCCGACCTGGACATTCTCAAGACCATCGCGACGCGGGCCGGCTACGTGTTCACGCCAAACGTGGTCACCGGTGACAGTGCGTTGGCCACCATGCGCATTGAATTCGTGGCCATCGACGCCGACGGGAATGGCAACACGACGGGTCCGGACGATGGGTATTTCAAAGTATATCAGCTGCTCCCTGCCTTGTCGTACGGCGCGGGTTTCGCCGTTGCGCGTCCCCCCGTGCCGCCGGTCGCTGGCTCCCCGGTGCCGGCCGGTTCCACGGTACCGATCGACAGCCTGCTGTACTCGTACAATTGCGGTGTGGTGACCGTGGTGGCCGGACGAGACGCCACACCGGTCAAGTTCCGGGAAATTGCGCATCGCCCGTCGGGAACCTATCAGAACAGGATGCTGGACAAGACCACCGCGTTCGACAACGTGAACGCACGTTGTTTCCTGGGCGGCGACGATCGGTTGTCGCCCACTGGCGTGTTTCGCGCTACCGATGCCGCCGGCTTCTGGATGCCGCGCACGTCGGGCAGCATTCCGGCGTCGCTGGCCGGACGCGCCGACGCCAACTATCTGTGGCCCTTGAGCCCCACATACAACCCGAATTTTCGCGGCGTCATCTTCGCGGAAGGCCGGGTGGCAGTGAGTGGCGTGGTACGCGGGCGCCTCACGCTCGCGGCGCGCAGCGCGCTATCCATCCCGCAGGAACTCGTTCAGGCCACGAGCCCAGGCACCACGACTGGTTCCTGCAAAGCCAGCGACGACGCGATCGGGCTGTTTGCCGGCGACTACATCATGTACGCCAACAACTCGCTCGTCACGCCGCAATGGCGGCGCACGAATGCCGATGGCAGCGCCTGGACCTGGCCGCGCAAAGAATTCGATCCTTCATCGCGACGCCCCGACCTTCCCATTCATGCGTCGCTGCTGTCGCTCAAGTCGATCGCCACGGAAAACGCCAGTCCGCCATCCGGACTTCCGGGGAATCGATTCGTCCACCGGGGCACGCTGCGTCTGATCGGCGGCACGATTGAATTCCGTAAGGGACAAACCAGCACCATGAGTGGCACGGACCTGCACGGCTACCTGCGCGACCTCTCGTTCAACCGCTGCATGCTGCAGTATCCACCACCATACTTCCCTACCACGGGACACTGGTCACGGAGTCAGTACTTCGAAGTGAACCCGCAGGGCTTTTCGCCTGCGTCCTGGTTCTCGGGCCGCTAACGCCTCAAATCGCTCGACCGCTGTGAATGCGGAACCGCCCGTCCGGAGTGTCCGGGCGGGCGGCGCTACACCTCCACTTCCTCCGCTTCGCGCGCGTTCTCGGCAATGATCCGCTGCACCGCGTCCACCGGCACCTGCTCGTAACTGTTGAAGCGGCGCGTGAAGGTTCCGAAGCCGTGGGTCAGCGAGTATAGCTGCGTGGCGTACAAATGGAGTTCCGATTGCGGCACCACCGCGCGGATCGTGGTGCGATCGCCATCGGCGTCGGTGCCGAGTATGTGACCTCGTCGCCCCGACACATCGCCAAGCACATCGCCCAGGAATGCGTCCGGCACCGCAATCTCCAGTAGATCGAGCGGTTCAAGAATCACCGGTCGACACTTTGGTGCCACGGCTTTGAAGGCGAGAATTCCCGCCATCTTGAACGCCATTTCGTTCGAGTCGACTGAGTGGGTTGAGCCGTCGTACAGTTCGGCGCGGAAATCGACCAGTGGGAATCCGCCCAATACGCCGCGAACCGACGCCTCCTGGATGCCGCGATCGACCGCCGGTATGTACTTCGAGGGAATGGCGCCACCGACAATGCGATTGTCGAACAGATACCCCTCGCCGCGCGGCATCGGACCCAGACGCACGGAGCAATCACCGAATTGGCCACGTCCACCAGTTTGCTTCTTATGACGCCCCTGCCCTTCGGCTTTCGCGGTGAGTGTTTCGCGAAACGCGATCCGCGGTTTCGACAGGTCGGCTTGCACACCAAACTTCCGTTTGAGCACGGCCATGGCAACGTCCAGATGGCGTTCACCCAAGCCACCCACGATGGTTTCGTGTGTCTCCGGGTTGTAGTGCACGTCGAACGTGGGGTCTTCATCGTGCAGCCGCTTCAGCCCCAACTGCATTTTTTCTTCTTCGCCGCGGGCGGTGGCCCGCACGGCGAACTGCACGAGCGGCTCGGGAAACGCGACAGACGGCAGACGAATCGGATGTTCCCGCGTGGACAGCGTGTCGTTGGTATGCGTGTTGCGCAGCTTCGTCACGCACCCGATGTCGCCGGCATGCAGGACGGGCACCTCGATACGCTCGCGTCCGCAGGGAATTGCCAGATGGCCGAGCTTTTCCCCTCCGTCGCGCGTGGCGTTGTACACCTCCTGTCCATTGATC
>JANOKE010000797.1:0-15439 GCA_031419135.1 Gemmatimonadaceae bacterium | reverse complement strand
CGAATCACCTTTGCGCGTGATGCGCCCCAGGTGGGTGAGTTCGGCGCGTTCCGATGGGGAGAAGCGAGCGAGGGCTCGCTCGAACAGGGTATTGGCCTGCAACAGCAGCCCGAGTTTGTACGCCGCCAGCGCACTGGCCATGAGCAGGCGCGGTGATGCGCTGTCCACGGCGACCAGTGGCGTCGCGATGCGACGCATTTCGTCGTAGCGATGCTGATCGTACAGCAACCCCATGAGTGCGGTCGCGCTGGGGGCATGCGTGGGCAACGACGTCAGCGCGCGGCGAAAATATTCCTCCGCGTCCTGTCGATCGACCTGTCCGGAATTTTCGACGGGCTGCCCGAGACTCTGCAGAAATTCACGGGTGTAGTGCAGTCGGGCGCGCGCGGCGATGGGATCAAAGATGACATTGGTGGTGGTATAGATCCAGCGATCGCGACCCGTGAGGTATCGTCGTTCCCGAATTGTGCCCAGTTCGAATGCGACCTCGGCCAACTGTACCGGATCACCATTCGATGCGGCCACACTCATCGCTTTGCGAAACAGCCGTTCGGCTTCAATTCGCCGCATGGGCGTTTTCAGGCGAATCCGGCCGATCTCAATGAGGTAGCGCGGATTGCGCGGGTCGATGTCGTTGGCGCGATTCAGCAGGTACCCGGCGAGGAACCGGCGCGGCGAATCAACCATCGACAATGCCGTGGTGCGCGAGAGCATGAGTCCGCGCCAGTACAGCGCGTCCACGTCTCTGGGCGACTGGTCGGTGGCGCGCTCGAGCAATTCCAGCGCGGTGGCCGTGTCGCCGCTGGCGGCCTTGTCGCGTGCCTCGCGCACCAGTGAATCGGTAGGCGGTCGCGCACGCCGGGACTGCGCCGACAACGGCGTTGCGCCCGGGATTGCGGCGCCGAACGCAAGAACCATCACGCCAACCGCCGCGCGGAGCACCCGATAGTTTACGACGTCGTGGCGCATGAACAAATGTGCGTTACACGACAGGGAGATGGAACTGTTCACCGCTCAGCACGTAAAACGCGCATGTCCCCCCCGTGGCACTGTCGCTCGTCCCATTTTCGGAGTTTCCTTGATGTGTTTCTTCCCGTCGGCGCGGCATGTGCGTATCGCGTCGTTTGTCCTGTGCAGTCTGCTCGCGGCCCTGGCTATCGCACCATCATCTCAGGCGCAGGCGTTCAATTACCCTTCGCTGCAGCTTCCAACGGCCTCCACACGCGACTATACGGCGGCACTCACGGGTGGTGCGGGCACAACCGTGGTATTTCAGTGGCGCGAGGGGTGGGGTGCGGGGGGGGCACCGAGAAAACATCTGCAGCTTGATCTTGGTCTGGCCGACCGGAAAGGCAGCGAAACGCTGTTGCTGCTGGTTGGCGGGTCGTTAGGTCGTGAGCTGGTGCGGGCGAATGGTGAGCAGCCACTGGACATGTTGTTCACCGTGGGCGCTGGTGCCGCGTTTGGCAGCGGGGAGTCGCTGATCCGGGTGCCGGTAGGAATCAGTATCGGTCACTCGTTCGAGCTGGATCAGGGAATGTCCCTGACGCCCTATGTGCATCCACGGGCATCGATGGATTTGTGCGGCAGTTGCGGTAGAGGTGGCGGGAACCGCTCGGAGCTGAGCCTGAACTTTGATCTGGGTGTGAATTTCCAGGTGAATCGGGAGTTCGCGCTTCGGGTGGCCGGGTCGTTCAGCGGGTCGGATTTGCTGGGGACTGAGGACACATTCGGGGTGGGGTTCAATTGGACGCCGCGACCGCTGGTGAGGACGAGAGGGCAGTAGGAGCAACGGCAATTGCGCTATGATGGTGAAAGTGCGCAGGCGTCGACCAAGCGAACGGTGAAGCTCATTGCTTTTCGCCGCCCGCTATTTGACACCCACGGCGCGATTGTTTTCCATCTAGCGGCAAATGGAAGTACCCTATTACTCATCTGTAGTGACGCATTCCCGATTGATCTGTTGTAGATACTGTGACTTGGTCCCGCCCTGTCCCGTATGGGCCCAAGTTTGATAGCGCTGGTCCAGTCCGAACCGTCGGTACCACTTGCCATTGGCGCCGCCGCTCCGTACCATAGCCTAGTTGTACCACAGCCGATTTCTGCCGTTTCGAGTTCGACACGCCACGGTGTCGAGCCGTAGGTGTTTTGGTATCCCACCGTAGTGCGGGGCACTTTTGCAATCGATGGTTCGCTGTGTCGCGCTGGGACAAGCGCTCCAGTAAGAACCCGACCGCCGCAAAAAGGTTCGCTCGCTTCCCATAGAGTTGTTCGCAGTTCCTTCCCACGGGCTTGTCCCCACGCGGACATTTGCGTCCACGACACGGGTGTAGTGCGTACCCCTTCTCCATCACCAATAGGGAGACCGATTTTCATGACCTTTTCGCCTCGTGCCCGAGCCGTCGCCGCGTTGTTTGGCGCTCTGCTCACCGCCCCAACGGTCGGCGCACAGTCCCAGAACGCCGTTATCACCGGCAAGGTGCTGAGCGAGTCTGGGCAAGCGCTTGAATTCGCCAATGTGTACATCAACGAACTGACCCTCTCGGTTCCGACAACCAACCAAGGCGCATTCAGCATCAACATCCCGGCCGCTCGCGTGTTGGGCCAGGCGGTGAATCTTCGGGTGCGTGCGGTGGGCTACGTGCCCGGCGTGGTCGCGATTCGCCTTACGGCCGGCGCCCAGACGCACGACTTCTCGCTGAAGAAAGACATTAATCGTCTGAGCGAAGTCGTGGTAACGGGCTCCATCGAAGGCACGGAGCGTGCCAAGGTGCCGTTCTCGGTGGGCCGTCTGACGGCCGAAGACATTCCCGTACCGGCGCTCAACCCGCTCACCGCGATGCAGGGCAAGGTGGCCGGCATGCGAATCGCGTCTACCAGCGGCCAGCCGGGCAGCACGCCGGAAATCCTGCTGCGTGGTCCCACCTCCATTAATGCCACCGGCCGCAGCACCGGCCCGTTGCTGATCGTGGACGGTGCGATTCTGCGCAACCAGAGTCTCAACGAAATTGGCGGTCTCGACATCGAGTCGGTGGAAGTGGTGAAGGGTGCGGCGGGCGCCTCATTGTATGGATCGTCGGCGGCCAATGGCGTGATCGTGATCAAAACCAAACGCGGCGCGTCGCGCGACGGCGTGAAGTTCAACTTCCGCTCGGAGTACGGCGTTTCCGACGTGAACAGCTCAAGCTACGGGCAGCCCATCAACCATCCGTTACAGCTTGACGAAACGGGCAAGCGTTTTTGTGTGGCCGGTGCCGGCAACGTGTCCCCGTGCTCCAAGACCTTCAATTGGATGGAAGAGATTCTCCGCATCAACAACGTGAACGCCGATACGGTGCGCACGCAGCAGTCGGCGCAGTGGAATTCACCAGGTGGCAGCGGCGAGTTGTTGAATGTGTTTCAGGCCAACCCGTGGCCGGGCCAACGCTACAACACCTTCGCGCAAATCGCCCGGGCCAACCCCGTCACGCTCAACTCCCTTGATGCCAGCGGCCGTGCCGGGAACGTGCGCTACTTCGTGAGCGGCGCGTACACCAGCGACGCGGGCGCCATCATGAACCTCCAAGGCGAGCAGCAGCGCCGGGCACGCGTCAATCTCGACTACGATGTGCGCCCCAACATGACCGTTTCGGTGAGCACGCTGTTTGACAAGTCGGCCACCGATCGTCGCGGCACGTTCTTCGGCGGCATCCTGCGCGGTGCACCGCCGGGTACGAACTATCTGGCGCGTGATACGCTTGGCCGAGGCCTCATCAAGGGTGGCGGCACGGGCTTCCGTCCCACCGGCAACGGCGGCGGCACATTCCTGTACGACACGGAAAACCGCGTGAATCGCCGCAACGCTTCGCGCTATCTCGCCAGTGTGAGCGCCACATACACGCCGGCCGAGTGGGCGTCGTTCGACGCGCTCTACAGCTACGACTACCGCCAGCGTCTCGACAACGGGTACGCGGTGAAGGGATACCGCACGCAGGGTATTGCGGCCGCCACCAACAACGGCAATCAGAACATCATCAACTTCAATCGCGAGTCGATGAACGCGCAGCTTTCGGCGACGTTCCGCAAGCAAATCACGAGCGATCTGAACGCCAAGGTGAACTTCCGCGGACTGCTGGATCGCGACTACCAGATCGCCAATAACAGCTCGGGCGATACCTACGTGGTGAAGGATGTGTACACGCTGAGCAACACCACGCTGAACTTCGCAACGGGCTCGAGCAGCGAGTTGATCAAGAACATGGGTGCTATTGCCGGTGCCAATGTGGACTACAAGGGTCGCTATATCCTTGACGGTACCTACCGTTACGATGGCAGCTCGCTGTTTGGTTCCGGCAACCGTTGGGCACCATTCGGACGCGTGTCGGGCGTGTGGCGCATCTCCGAAGAGAGCTTCTGGAATGTTTCGCAACTTTCCGACTTCCGCGTGCGTGCGTCGCGCGGATCGGCAGGCAACACGCCTCGATTTACGGCGCAATACGAGACATACAACTGCTCGGCCGCAGGATGCTCGCTCGGTCAGGCCGGCAACTCCAGGCTCAAGCCCGAAACCACTACAGAAACCGAACTCGGCGCCGACATGACGCTGTTTGGGCGATTGGGCCTTGAACTCACCTACGCCGCGTCGGACACCAAGAATCAAATTCTCAACGTCCCCACACCGGCCGCGCTTGGATTTACCAGTAAGTGGCAGAATGCCGGCACGCTGCAAAACAAGACGTGGGAATTGGCGGTCAACCTGCCGGTGATCAGCAAGAAGGATCTGCAGTGGAACATGCGCGGCACGTGGGACCGCAACCGCGCGTTCATCACCGAGCTGTTCCTGCCGGAGTACTTCACCAGCGCGGGCACGGGTCAGGGAACCGGTTCGCTGTTCCTGATTACGGCGCGCAAGGACGTTCAGGACGGCGTGCCAGTGAATCGCTATGGTAATATCTGGGGCCGCAAGTTCTACAAGACCTGCGCCGATATGCCCTCGTCGGTTCAGGCCAATTGCGGCGACGGCAAGGCATATCAAGTGAACGATCAGGGGTGGGTAGTGTGGGCCGGTGAAGGCAACAGCTATCGCGACGGCATCACCAAGAACCTGTGGAACACCAAGCTGTCGTCGGCCAACTCGCCGTGGAACTACCCGCTGCAGTTTGGCCATCCCATCGTGGACCGTCCCCTCAGGGGCGTGAAGGGCGAAGGGGTGGGAACGCCGCACATTATTGGAAACACGCTGCCCAACTTCCGTTTTGCCTTCAACAACACCGTCACGTACAAGAAGTTGTCGCTGTACGCCCTGTTGGACGCCACGATTGGGCACAAGATCCAGAACCAGGGTGAAGGCTGGGGGTTGTTGGACTTGTCGTCGAACTACTTCGATCAAGCGGCCAAGACCGTGGAGACGGCCAAGCCGCTTGGGTATGGCTGGCGTGTGGGTGGTGGCGAGGGCGCCGGATCGGGCGGGTTCTACGACCTGCTTGGGCCGAACAACTACAACACCGAAAACGGCTCGTACGCGAAGTTCCGTGAAGTCAGCCTCACGTATCAAGTCGGCAAACTGCGCGGTATCGGCGACTGGACGGTCTCGGCCATCGGTCGCAACCTGTTCACGTTCACCAAGTACAGTGGCTACGATCCCGAAGTTGGTGTAGCGGGTGGGCAGGCGGGTTCTGGCCTGATCAATCAGGTTGACGCCTTCGATTTCCCCACGCTCCGCACCTACACGCTCTCCATCTCCACGCGCTTCTAGGACATGGCCTACATGACGAAATCACTCATCCGATGGGCCGCCGTTTCGGCGGCTCTCATCGGGGCAGTTGCCTGTAACGATACGGAGCTCGCGGTTACCAACCCCAACTCCGGCGAATCCGACCGCGTGCTGGGTACGCCTAACGACGCCGAAGCATTGTTGGGGACGTACTTCAAGCGGTGGATGTCAGGGATGTACGGCAGCACCGGTGATGTTCAAGGTATGGCCGGTGTGCAGTCGTTGATGAATTACTCCAGTCTGGCCAACAACTGCCTGAATGGTCGCACGCCGTTTTCCAATGCCGCCAACTCGAATGCTCCCGGCAATGTGTGCGCCGGCGAACAGTCCCGTTTGTATTTCTTCAACGGCGAAGTGAATCGCGTGGCGACAACCTTTCTCACGAAAATCAAGGGCGGGTTGAATCTCGGGTCAGCGGCTCGCACCAACCGCGACAAGGCGTTCGCGGAGACCTTGAATGGACTGTCCATCGGTTACTCCGCGTTGATATACGATTCGATGGCGCTGGTGACAGAGGGGCAGACCGGTGAAGATCCAGGAGTGCTGGTGGGTTACAAAACGGCGGCCGATTCGGCGTACGCGGCGTTTCAGCGTGCCATTGACCTGACCAACGCCACCGTGCCGGGCGATCAGGGGTTTCCGTTGCCAAGCACCTGGATTCCGTCGCCGACCATATGGGACAAACCCAACTTTGTCCGTTTCATTCGCTCGTATCGCGCCCGTATTCGCGCCAACATGGCGCGCACGCCTGCGGAACGCGCAGCGGTGGACTGGGCGTTGGTGGTGGCCGACGCACAGAACGGCTTCACGGCCGATCACAACATCACGACCAACAACACCAATGGGCCGTTCAATTCCTGGCGGTCAACATTGCTTACGTTCACCACATGGCACCAGATGCCGCCGTTCTATATCGGCATGGCCGACGTGTCGGGGAGCTATGCGGCGTGGATTGCCCAGCCGGTGGGCGAGCGCGGCGCTGGCAATGTGAGCTTCACCATGGCGACGCCAGACTTGCGCTTCCCGCAGGGCGCAAATCGCGCTGCGCAGCAAGCGGACTTCTCGCTGACGTCGTGCAATACAGTTGGCAGCACCTGTAAGCGCTACTTCGTGAACCGTCCTGCCGGTGGTGATGTGCTGTCCGGTGCCGGGTTTGGCTGGTCCAACTACGATCACGTGCGCTTCTTCCCGTGGCAAATCGCCGGCGATGGTACCGGCGTGCGCAACGGACCGACGCCGTTCATGGTGAAGCCGGAGCTTGATTTGCTGCAGGCCGAGGGGCTCTATCGCCAGGGAAACTTTTCCGGTGCGGCGGCGCTGGTGAACACCACGCGTGTACTGAACGGCCTGCCACCCATCACGGCATTTGACGCGTCGTCGCCGATGCCCGGCGGTGCGACGAGCTGCGTACCCAAGGTGCCAGTCGCGCCGTTCAACGTGGTGGCCTGCGGTAACCTGTGGGACGCTCTCAAGTATGAGAAGCGTATTGAAACCGCCTACACGCACTACGCGCCGTGGTTTCTGGATGGTCGTGGGTGGGGTGAGTTGCCGAAGGATACGCCCCTGTTCTGGGCGGTGCCCTATCAGGATTTGCAGGCACGTGGCGCGCCGCTTGGCGCCATTTATGGTGCAGGCCCCGGGGCCGGCAACGCGCCGGGTTCGGTGGCTCCCACGGGCGTGTACGGTTGGTAGCATCGGGTTTTGGGATGCAGCGACTGGTGGTTGTTGCTGCAGTGCTGATTGCGACGGGTTGTTACGCACTGCAACCCGTCGTGGAGCAACCGCTTCCGCTGGGTGCGGTGGTTTCGCTTAACATCAACGATGTGGGACGTAGCGTGCTGGGTGGAACGATGGGGCCAGAAATTTCGGACATCCAGGGCCGCCTGATACAGAAGGACAGCGCCGAGTGGGTGCTGGCGGTTGCTCAGGTCAGTTTGCTGCGCGGCGGCGAGCAGGTGTGGTCGGGTGAACGCATTCGCATCAAGACGGAGTTTGTGAACTCTGTGAGCGAACGGCGATTTTCCCGAAGTCGTACGGCGATTGTGAGCACGGCAGTGGTTGGTGTTGTGGCGCTGTTGGTTTCGCAAGGCATCATAGGCAGCTTGGCTGGTGACGATGGCAAATTGCCGCCGGATACCGGTGTTTCCGTCAAATATCCGCGATTTATCAAACGATAGCAGGGCTCGTCTCCACCTCCACGGAGTGTTTCATGCAACGTATTTCTCGTCTCTCGGTGTTGTGCCTGATTGCAGGCGCTGCCATGAGCGCTTGCAGTCCCGAAGAAGTCACGATCACGCCGGATACGCCAACGGCGGGTGTTCGGTTTATTAACGCGTTGCCGGACAGCGCTGGTGCGTTTGGTCTGGACTTCCGATTCGTGGACATCGTTGAGAACAGCACCGCGTTCCGCGTGCCGTTTCGCAACTCGCCAACAACCACGGCGGGTGTAACCGCGTCAACCGCCACGCAGTATCGTGCGTCCATGGCTGGCAGTCGTCGTTTCGTGATTTTTCTGGATGACACTATCCAGACTATTTCCTCCACGAAGCTCAAAGATTCAACGCTGTCGCTCGTGGCCGGCAAGAACTACACCGTGATCCTGTGGGGTGCTGCCCGCGCCGGGCAAATGAGGGTTCGCGTGATCGAGGAAAACATCGCCGATCTGGCGCCGGGCAAAGTTGCGCTTCGCGTGATTAATGCGAGTGACGTGGCCATCGACGCCAGCGCGTTCTTAACCGCAGGCACGGTACCAGCCACTCCAACGTGGGCAGGCGTGGCGGCCTATTCCGCTTCGAACTTTGTAGTGTCGGATACCGGCTCGGTCACCTACAATGTGCAGACGGCCGGCACCGGCACGAATCTGTTCGGCAATCTGGTCGCGCTCCTTGGCGCGCCGGCGCTGTCCAGTGCGGGCGCGGCTGGCAAACTGGATATCGAGCCCATTCCGGGAACGCGTATCGCCGGGTCGGCCGTTACGCTGGTGGTGTTTCCGCGTTCAACCGCTGGTGCGCGTACTCCGCAAACGGCGGCATTCCTGATACCGGCCGGCGCGTTCATGTGGGACAAGCGTCCGCCAAGAGGGTTCTAGTTCCGCTCCCAGAGAGTTCTGGTTCCATTGGGTTGATGCGAGGTACACAAGGGCTGCCGGATATCCGGCGGCCCTTGTTGCGAATAACGCGTATTCGGTTCAACGGGTAACGGTCTTGTGTGAGAGCGACGATGCGGCAGATTAGGGGGATATGGCTCGTGCGTCGATCATCTCGCCCGCTGTCGATTTCCTTTGCGTTGGCGGGCTGTCGCTTCTGGTGATGGTGCCGTTGCTGCTCAGCGGTCGAACCGATCTCGTTCTGGTTGGCGCCGGAGCGCAGGCGTGGATTGCCACCGCGATCAACATGCCGCACTTCATGGCGTCGTACCGATTGGTGTATGGCAGTCGCGACATGGTGCTCCAACACAAATGGGCGTCGATTTACCTGCCGGCGATCATGCTGTTGTACATGGGGGTGGCCATCTGGCAGGCGCAGTCGTCGCAGGCCCTGGTGATCGTACTCATCACCGTGTCCAGCGTGTATCTGGCATGGCACTATACGGGACAAGTGTGGGGCATGATGGCGTCGTTTGCCTTCCTGGCGGGCAATTCGTTCGATGTGTCGGAGCGACGGCTCATCAAGACCAGTCTGCGAATACTGCTATGCTGGCACGTGGCATGGTTTCTCTACACGCAACTTCGCGACCCCAGTCGTGTGGAGTGGATCTATCGGGCCGCCAGTGCGGCCACCGTGGTGGCGATGGTCTTGGGCCTTGTCGCACTGGTTCGCATGTATCGACGTACCAAGCTCTTCCCGCCTTCGCTTGCCATGGTGGCATGGATGGCGCTGTTCGTATGGTATGCGGTGATGGCGCGCGACCCCAAGGCGCTGTTCTGGGTGCAGATTGCACATTCCATTCAGTATCTCGCGTTTCCGGTGCGGATGGAGCTCAATCATTCAACGGCCGCACCGAAGTCATCGCCGTCTCGGGTGGCGTCGCACATGGCGCTTTACGGGGTGGGGCTGCTCGCCGTGAGTGTGCTGGTGGGGCAGGTGGTGCCGGTGTCGCTGATGGGCATTATTGGTGATGCCTTTGGGGAAGAGCCCGGTCGCGCGGCACCGATTCTGATATTGATGTTCATCAATATTCATCATTACTTCACCGATGGCGTGTTGTGGAAGATCCGGAATCCCGAAGTTCAAAAGCAGTTGTTCGCCCATGTTCGCACCACGTGAGACTCAGCCGTTCGCATCGTATATTCGCCCGCACGAGGGATCACTTCATGAACTACTCGCATTGTGCTCTTGCCGCGGCACTGCTGGTGCCGTCATTCGTGTCCGCTCAGGCCACAGCCGTGCCGAAGCGTGGAACCGGCAAGGAGGCGAACTGGGACGCCGTGGCCGGCAAATCCGCGCCAGCGGGTCCTACGATCTCGGCCAAGGACTTCGAAAAGGCCAGTCCGTTTCGCTTGCTGATGGACAAGAAGAAGGATCTCAAGCTCACTGATGCGCAGATCGCAGCGGTCAAGGAGGCCGACGCGAAGTTGCTTGCCGCCAACGCTGCGCGGTTCACACTGCTTGACTCGCTCAAGAAAGACGCGAAGCCAAAAACGTCGGGCACGCCCGCGCCAGAAGACGAGGTGCGCATGGTGATTGCGCGTGAATCGTTGAACGGCGTGGTGCGTGACATTCGCGTGAGCTTTGACGCGGCGGCCAAGGAAGGCCTGCCGGGGCTCGATGAGTCGCAGCAGAAGACCTCGCAGGAGCTGATGCAGAAGTACACCGAGGAGATGCAGGATATGCTGCGCGAAAAGCTGGGAGGACGTGCTGGCGGTGGTGGTGTGCAACCCACGGGTCGCAGTGGACGGCCGCCAAACTAGCCTGAAGGTCGGGAACGCGGTACGTCTTTGAGGGGTGAGGTGCCAGAGGGGTGAGGTGCCAGAGGGGTGAGCAGGTGGAGGGTGAGCAAGTGAAGGGGTGAGGGTAGAGCGGTGAGCGGTGAGGGCAGAGTTTCCCTCTACCCTCGACCCTGACCGCTCTATCCTCACCCCTTTGGTTGCTCACCCTCACCCCTCTTCAGTTACGATACTCTGGCGTCTCCTTTACAACGCGCGCCTACCGAAACGCCCTCTTGGTCCACACCGCGACCAGTCCACATTTGAGATCAGTCCGCATCAACTCGGTTGGTACCGTCAACCGCTGCTGATACACCTCGATGGCCGCGATGTCGGTTGGATGCATCGTGCCCAGGATTTCGTGATCGAACTGCTGGATGCCGTCCACCTGAAGCATGGCCAGACACTGGCCCGTGCCGGTGGACGGCAAGTACAGGTTGAAGAGACGCCCGTTCGCTTTGACGTTTTGTACGGTCACGCCCGGCAGACCGGCAAAGGCCGCTGACAGTGTTGCACGCTTGCCCACTGCGGTGGAATCGAGATACGAGCCAAAGCCCTGTTTCCGCCGTTCGTCGAAACGCACGGCGGCTCGGCGCCGGGTGGCCGACGCGGTGATGTTGAGCGCCTCAAGGTTGGAGACGCGGCGCATCGACGCGCTCACGAACGCGGTGTCGCCTGCCGCTACATCGACGACGGTGGATACCGGTGACATGCCGATGGCCGCGACGTCGAGTTGCCGGGTGCCGGTGGGCACATTGCGGAGCGTGAAACGTCCGTCGGCATCGGTGCGCGTTTCAAGCGCATCGTCAAGAATGACCCGCGCCGCCGACACGGGCTTGCTGTCCGTATCGAACACCACGCCTCCCACAGCGCCGCGCAGCGCAGAATCGGCCAACGCGGTGCCGGCCAGCATCAGGTCGCGGCGTCGCACGCGATCGGTACTGGGCGCGAGGTCGATGATACCGGTTGCATTGGTGAGGTAGGTTGCGCGAATGCGCAGTTGCGTTTGCAATGGCACACCGCACACCGCGTAGCCGCCGCGCGCATCGGCCTGCGACTCACTCCTCCAGCGGCGCTGCGTGATGTTGCTGGCCTGTTTGGTGCCGGTGTTTACAAGGTCCAGCCACGAGACTTCCACCGACGCCTGTGCAACCGGATCTTGTTTTCTGGCGTCGCGTATGTTGCCGTACACCAGGCCGGTGTCGACGGACGGAACCGGCACGCCACCACACACCGCACGCCACAGCGTGGCGAACGACGGCACAGCCAACACCACGAGCGACTTGCCATCGGTTACGACGGCGCGCGTCGTGGCACCCGAAAGCCCCAGGCTGTCAAACACCGCGTGCTGCATGGCAAACGTGTACGGGCCAGGTGGCAGGGTATCGAACGAGAAACGCCCCTTGGCATCGCTGGTAGTGCTGCGCGAACGACCGTCGATCATGACGAACGCGTTGGCCAATGGCGCGCCGCGCAAGCTGTCGAACGCGAGTCCCGACACGGTAACGCGTGCGACAGCGGATTGCGCCGCGGCTGACCGCGCGGACGCGGAGCCGAGGACCGTAAGGACCGCGAGTACCAGAAGCGCAGGGCGACCTGCCATGCCGCGACCGCGCATCACCGTGCGAGCCTCGCTTTCACGAGATCGGCGATACGGATTTCGATCCCACCTTTGGAGGAGCATCGTGAATACGCCTGATTGAACGTTACCGGACGCGATTGCGCGTCGACGATGGTGGTGAGTGTGGCGCCGGTGGTGCCTTCCGGGCTCACGGTTGTCATGACGGTCAGAAAGACGTCGTACGAGTCGGCGTTGGGTCCGATTTGTGTGTTGCCGCAATCGAGATATCGGCTGAGCGGGGCCTTGCCGAGTCGCGCGCGCGTTTTGTATCCCGCATTGCCAATGGACTTGCGCGCCTGATCGATGGTGGACACGGGAATGCCGACCGAATCGTACACGGACGGCAAGATGCGCCACACCGCGTCGCTGGAATACGGTAAATGCGACACGTCGGCGGTTGAGGTTGCGGTGACAGTCATCGAACCGATGTCAGGCGAGGAAATTGTTCGCGTGGCCGGCCGGGCAGACGGCGCGCTGGCAGCTGACCCAGTGCTGGATGACGAAGCGCAGGCGTGGAGAACGGGGACAACGAGCGACAGCAGCAACAGACGGCGCATGAGGAACTCCGAATGAAAGATGACCGAACGCCGTTGGACTATCGTCGTCGAGTCCAAACCAGCATGACCCCGCACACGGCGTTTGGCCCACTGTAGCGCCCGGGTGTGGACGCAGCCGTGGGATAGAACTCAACGCCGGCAATATCTTCGACGGGAAGCGTGTTGGCGTCGAACGGTTCGGTGGGCCGCGAGGTGTTCAAGAGACGGTCGTCCAGATAGACCTGTGCGAAACAGGCGCAGGCCATGAGCCCCTGACTTCGCTCGCCGATCGTAGGACAGTAATACCCCTGACTGCGCAAATCGTCCATGGTGAACACACATGGCGACGTACGGCCACCGCAGCCGGCCGATCTCTCACCGAGCGCGACTGCGGGCGCGGAGTTCGGCAGCAGGTGTGACGGTGCGCGCTTGCCTACCACCCACGCATGTCCTGCCGCCTGCGACGCGGCGCCAAAGCCCGATACTTGCGAAAGCACGGCACCAAGTCGTTGGCCGGGATGCTTGTCGAGATCGGCGCGTGTCATGAAGCGGCCTATCCCGCTGCGGCGTCGCTCTTCGAACGCCTGTGGGACGCCGTCGGCACTCACGGCTACGGTGGCCAGCGTGGTTGCCCGGTTGAGCATCACACGCTGTTCGACGCTGCGATTGGTTGCGAAATCAATGGTGGTCATCATGGGGGCGTATCCCACCCGCTTGACGCTTACCAGATGCGTGCCGAGCGGAATATCACTCACCCGAAACACGCCTCGCCGATCGGTGAGCACGGTACGACCAATGTCGGTGAGAGTGACTTCTGCGTTCTCGATCGGGGCACCGGTGGTATCGGCAATGACCGCGCCGCTGAACGAGGCAAGGATCACCACGGTCGAATCGAGTGTCAGATCAGCACGCGCGAACGGGCGAGTGCTCATGAGATGTACGACCATGGGCAACGAACCCCACACGCTGGTACTGTCGCTTTCGGTACGGAGCGAGACACGTCGGCCAACGGGTATGCCGCACAGGCGATAGGTGCCGCTGGCGTGTACGGACGTCTGCCGCCATGCGATGCGTTTTCGGCGCAGATCGTCATTCGACACTGAATCCGGCGCGGCGTCTATCCATTCCGCGACCACGCGCAGTGCGATTGGGGTGGCGTCGTTATTGGCGGTGCGGACGCGCCCAGTCACAAACGCCGAGTCATCGGCCGATCCGCACGTCGTCGACATGATGGCGGCAAGCGATGGCACGAACAATGCCAGCGGCGTTGACTGCTCCGACAGCGTTACTGCGGAACGCGTGACCGCGCCGATGGAGTCGAGCGAGGGCGTACTGACCTCCACCGTGTACGTGCCGAGCGAAAGGCCGCCAACCACAAACGTCCCCGATGAATCGGTGGCGCCTTCGAATGGTGTGCCGAGGAACGTCACGCGTGCGTCGGGAACGACCGCGCCGGTGAGCGAGTCCCTCACCGTGCCCGCCACGGTCACGGTGGGCTCAGATGCTGGAGGCCGCGCAACGGCGGCGAAGATCGGCGCATGCGTGGGCAGAGACACGCGCAGTACGGTGAGCGCATCGTCGAGTATCCGCTGCACCCGCACGGCGTCCTTTGGATCGCGCCAGGACGCTACTTCGGCGGACGTGCCTCGGGTGAGGCCCCGACAGAGCGTCACCAGGCCGTTGGAGCCCGTCAGCCCGTTATCGGACACTACGCGCCAGCGCGAGCCATTTGCCTCACTCACCCGCCATTTGGCGCCCGACACCGGCCGCCCGTCGCTGGCCACCACCCGAGCCAATAGCCACGCCTCGGTGGGTTTGGGTGCATCGCGGTCGCACAACGACCCCACATACTCTTCGGCCGACGGCACAACGAGCCGTACCAACGCGGACGAGCCGCGACGCGCGGTGATCGTGCGGCCCGTGGGAATCTGCAGCGCGATCGGTGCGAGCTGCGGATCGTCCACGCCGATAGTGTACGGGCCGGGCAGCACGTACTCGAATGTGGCGCGTCCACCCGGATCGGTGGTTACGCGATAGTCGGTACCGGCGAGATTGAGGACCGCACCACCTGCCGGCTCTCCATTGCGGCGAACGGCCGTGAGATGAAGTGCACTGAGCGGACCATTCCAGATAACCCCCTCGGGCCATTGCGCCCGCGCCAATTCGCCGCCAATCTCGCGCACGGCGTACATCTGCGACGACATGCCGACATCGGTAACCATGGTGTCGGGCGCGCCGACCAGTCGCAACGACCACTGGTCGATGAACGGCACACCATTGGGCAGTGTGCGAAATCCCACGCGTCCGCCGGCATTGAACGATTCAGCCAACGCCTCGATTCCCACGTATCTGAACTCGATGTGCTGCAAGGCGCGCGCGGCCGTATCAATCCACAGCGTCCCATCGATATCCACCCGTCCCTCTCGGCGATTGGCCGATGTGAACCGTAACCCAACCTGCGAAACGCGCGCCGTGTCGGCAGTGGCCAGACTGAAGCAATACCCGCGCTGAAAGCGCTCGTCGAGCAGCACGTCGGCGTCGGGGCCGAAATACGTGTATTGACCGGGTGTGCCCGTCCGGAACCCGCGATCGACAAAGTCAATCGC
>JANOKE010000796.1:0-3092 GCA_031419135.1 Gemmatimonadaceae bacterium | reverse complement strand
GTTCCGGTGTCTTTGGCGCCCGCGAGAAGTGGCGGCAGCTCGTTTTCAACAATAAAGTTTGACGCGAGGAAGTCAGCGCTAACCAGTAAGACCGCAGCCTTCGCGTGTGCGATCGCCGCCGCAATCTCGTCTCTCCACCTGGTTCCGGGGATGAGCTTTGTGTCGTCCCAAAGGTCAATCGCGCCACTCCGCTCAAGAGGTCGCACATGCACACGAAGACGGTCCACGTGCTTCCGGTCACGATGAGAATAGCAAACGAAAACTCGAGCTGCACCTTGACTCATCAAATTTCCTCGGCTGTCTAACGAGGCTGTAGGAAAAGTCGCCGACGAGGTTTTCGCGATTGCGGCGACAAAAACAATCGCCACAAATGCCCGCAGATCGACGATCGTCTCTTCACGGATGATTGAGGTATGGCCAGATTTTCGTTTGTGAGCGTTGCGTCGACTTATCCTACAGCCTCAACGTGAAGCATCAGCTGCAGCCGCTTTCAACCGAGCGCGCGCAGCGCGCCAACATTAGCGCGGCTGTCCGCTGCATGCAATGTTAGGTGGCTGGTGCGCTTGGCGTTGAACTATTCTGGGACGTGGATCCAATTGTCGAAATCCTGCTTCCAATCACTTCGCCATGCCTGAGTCCCGCAAAGACGGTAACTCCGCCGTCGTGCGAAGCAACAAGAGCTCCTGCAGGTGCGTGAGTTGAACAGAAGTCGATGGCTGAACGGTGACGGGACCCCCCGAAGTCGGCCGGGGACGCGCTCACACCTTCGTGAGGCTGATGGGGGTTATTGGCACGTTTGACATCGACCGCCGGTTGGTCAAACTTGTTGCAGATGACTCCGAATGCTAGGACGTTGGGAGAACCATCCACAAGAATTGCTCCGTCGACTGAAGCAAGATTTGCAATTGTTCCACTGACGGCTCGTTTCCTCAGCAGATCCCATTGCTGAGCAGCTGGTTGGAGAAACTCGTGTCGCCCGTCACAACCTGGATTCAGAAGTCGAATCGTAGACGTGCGCCACTCCCACTCTTCGCGATATGGATCCCACCAGTCGAGGCTCATCGAGATCGATACGCCAGCACCATTCAGGGCACGTGGTATGGGGCTGTCGGCAGGCAACAGCCACAATGCACCACCGTGCCCAAGGCGTTCCACCGCAAACGCGCAGTCCAACAATGCGGCGGCTACGTTCCAAGGTCGGGCAGGCGGGCTTGAAGGGAAAAGGTTTACGCTCATCAAGAGGACCTCGGCAAATGTTCTGTCGAAGGCCATTCCGCCAAGTTCTCTCACGTTGCCGCGTGTGTACTCCAGTAGCGGTTCGAATCCTACGGATACTCGGATTACGCCTGGCCCCCGACCTTCTACGCAGAGCCAAAGGGGTGCGGCGGCTGGCACGGAGGGCAGAGTGCCTAGAAGGCCCGCCACTTTCAGCTCGCCGTTCATTTCTTGCACTACCAACAAGGCGCCGTCGGGTCCATGGGCCGGAGAGAGCGCCCGAACTGTTGACGCAGAGAACGGGTGCTGCTCCAGGAGGCCAACTGTCCCAAAGGAGGAGCCGATAGCTGCTGGCGGGGCGAAATAAACGCGAACTCTGAGAGCTGTACCCTCTAGCGCCTCCAGCGTTGACCAAAAAACGTCCCCGATGACTCGCGCAAGTATCGCTTGCGTTGGAATCACCTTTGGAGCAAGAAACGGTACGCCTTGCGAAAGAAGGCGGAGTGTCGTCGCAGCCAGCGATTCGGCGTCTATCATATTCGATCTGAACGCATTCCGGGGAGTAGTGCCGGAGCAACTGTGTAGGTGCTGTTTCGTCGGCAGATGCACATTTGCGTGGAGCCACCTAACGACTTAGCGTTAGGTGGCCTTCTTGCGCAAGAGCGCCTCCATCTCGTCGGAAATCCCTTGCTCATCGGCGACGATAGATGTCCGCACGGATTTGAGTACGGTTACGAAATCGTCATGACCCACAATCTGGGGAGACCAGGTCGTTCCGAAGTGATTCTGTCCGTACGTATTGAGCAGAGCGTGGGCACGTTCGAGGAGTTCTTGAACATCGAGATGCGACATACCAAATCGTTGCTCGAGATCTCCCTTGCTAATGACGTTCTTCGCGTTGCGATGCGCAA
The DNA here is from genome assembly GCA_031419135.1 of Gemmatimonadaceae bacterium. Classification (GTDB taxonomy): domain Bacteria; phylum Gemmatimonadota; class Gemmatimonadetes; order Gemmatimonadales; family Gemmatimonadaceae; genus Gemmatimonas. The sequence continues at coordinate 966 of JANOKE010000796.1, read as the reverse complement.
GAATATTGCCTCGATACGCAACGAGTTTTCTTACCAAGGGATCCTTGTCGGACGCATGGAATCGTTCTGCGTGCAGGTCAGCTACCGGCGGGGAGCCAGCGTCACGTGTTCGAGGCAACGCAAGCGCGGCTCGGAGCTGCGAGAGGGCCGGGGATTCTAGGATGGTATCGATGACGTTGACAAGCGATACCGCCTTTGGCTCCGGATCATAGACCCTGATTAGCCTACCAAGGGCGGCGAACCAGTGAGCCGATATCGTCAGGCTCCAGAATGCCGGTGCCTGACTCAACTCGCGCTCGAATTCCGGGATCGCATCGTTCAGATCCGCGTAGAGCTTGACGTGTATGCGGGCCTCGACAACGTCGGCAGCAAGGCCCTCGAGAAGCAGGCGAAACTCGTCGTAGGATCCTATTTGTAGCATCACGATATGGGACTCCAGGTCCACCTAACGGTCAGGGCATAAGTTGCGGCGCGGCCCACGCGAAACCAAAGGGTTCTCCGCAAGCTTGGGCCGCGCCGCCAACTTCATGCCTTGGTTAGACCGCAGCCTAAGCCTCACTGTGGTCCTAGCGTGAACGACGCTGCCCCGCGCGGCCATCCTTCACGCGGCTGTTTAAGTCGTCGATGAGGTTCTGGACCAGAATGACTTCGCGGGTCGCGGCTTGGCCACCTGTCTGGATCATGACAAAGCGCTGACCATCCGGCGACACATCGTAGGCGCGCCCGAACAAGCCGGCCAGATACCGGCTGGCGTCGAACAGCACTCGACGACCGGTCACGCCGACCGTCGGATTGGTCGTTACGTTGGCGACAACCATGCTGTCCGTTCCGTCGCGATAGAAGATCTCTGGGGCATGGCGGGCCCAGATGGGCTCCGTGCCTCCATTGGTCGAGACCTGCACCCGCCTGTCGCTCACGTTCGGGAACGGGACCATGTACACTTCGGCCCGCCCCGACTCGTCCGAC
>JANOKE010000795.1:0-12224 GCA_031419135.1 Gemmatimonadaceae bacterium | reverse complement strand
CCCGACGAACAGCGATAACAGAGATGGGATACCAGAATCCGGACACCGGATGACTGACCACAGCAGGTGTCGTCGGCCTTCTCATGTCCGATATCCGGTTTCCCATCACCGGTTATCGTAGTTTATCCGGTGTCCCGTATCGCGGTTCCTCTCGCAAACCGACTGAACGACGGTAGGTCGACACCACGCGATGACGTATGGCGCGACCGCGGCCCATGTGGAATGCTTCCCCCCATGCACCCGGTCCTCTTTCACATCGGCAGCGTTGCCATCTGGTCCCACGCGGTGTTCGTCGCCGTGGGCGTCACCTTGGCGCTCGCGATATCCTGGCGAGTGGCTCAACAGCGGGAACGGGCGAACGTTGAGTTGATCTGGATTATCGCCGGTGGTCTCGTGGGCGGGGCTATCCTGGCGCGCTACGGACTGGCGCTCCGCTATGTGCACGACACCGCTCAACCCACACTGGACGGATTCCTTCGCTACGGCGGTCGGTCATTGCTGGGCGGGTTGGCTGGCGCCTATGCAGGCATCGTACTCACCAAACGACTCATCGGCTATCGTGCACATACCGGTGACCTGCTGGTTCCCGGTGTCGCCTGCGGAATTGCCATTGGACGCGTCGGATGCTTTCTCGCCGAAACACCGGGAACGGCAACCACGCTCCCTTGGGGCGTCACGATTCGCCCGGAATACGCCAGTCAGCTCATCGACTGCGTGGCCTGCCGCGCCGGAACGGCCATGCATCCGTCGTTCCTGTACGAGAGCACCTTTCTGCTCCTGGCCGCATGGTGGCTGTATCCGCGTGCCGTGATCAGCGCGTACCCGGCGCGCTGGATGGTCGATGGCGATCTCTTCAAGCTGTTCCTCCTGGCCTACGCAACGTTCCGGTTCCTCGTCGAGTTTGTGCGCGGCAATCCGGAAATGGCGTTCGGACTCACCGGATCACAGCTCACCGTGCTGCCGGCCGCGCTGCTGCTGCTGTTCTATTTTTTTCGCCGGTTCCGCGCGTATCCGCGCGATGCACTCCTGTCTCCACTGCCTGAGCCGACACCATGACTGCGGGAATGCCACTGCGCGACGAACAGGTCATGCGGTATGTGACAGCGTTTTGCCCCGCCTGTCACGCCGAACATCCGCTGCGCGATCTGGCGCACGTTCAACGACTGGCCGGATTTCTGGCCGAACGCGAGGGACGGGTCTGGCTGGTGCGCGGGTGTCCAACGCACGGTCGCATCACCACGCTCTACGATGAGTCACCCGAGATCTTGCGTTGGCTCGAACAGTGGACCGCGCCCACCAAAGCGCATACCCCTGACGTCGTTGGCAACTACGACCCGGTGCCACTCGCCTATCATCGTGGCCTCGGTGAAATGCAGACACAACACACCTGCATTCTCCTCGAAGACATCACGTCGGCCTGCAATCTCAGCTGTCCAACGTGCTTTGCCGAATCGTCACCCAGCGTTCACGGCTTCGTACCCGTCCAGGCGGTGCTGGCCAATGTGGATACGCGGCTCGCGCGCGAAAATGGCCGACTGGACGTCGTGATGATCAGTGGAGGTGAACCAACCATCCATCCCGATTTCATCCCGCTGGTGGAACAACTCCTCGAACGCGACATTCAGCGCGTGCTGATCAACACGAACGGCGTTCAACTCGCGCGCGACGACACACTGCTGCAGTTCCTTGAGCGCCATAACACGCGTATCGAAACGTACTTCCAGTTCGATGGGTTTCGTCTCGAAACCCATCGCGCACATCGCGGAGCCGACCTGCGCAGGGTCAAGCACACCGCGCTTGAGCGACTGAGTGCGGCCGGTGTGTTCACCACCCTCACCATGACCGCATCTTTGGGCGTCAACGACGACGAAATCGGCGACGTTATCCGCTACGCACTGGACACCCCGTTTATCGGCGGCGTATCCATCCAGCCGCAGTTCTCGTCGGGCCGTTCACTCGCCCTCGACCCCATGAATCGGCTCACCCATGGAGGCGTGCTGTCCAGACTCGGTCCGCAAACAAACAACCTGGTGTCGTGGCGCGACCTCACTGCGCTGCCCTGCTCGCATCCGCATTGCTGCAGCGTCGGCTATCTCATTCGCACCGACGCCGGTGAGTGGAAGTCACTGGTATCGATGGTGGGTCCGGAGCGGCTCAAGCAACAGCTCGGTCTCGTGAGCAATCGCATTGTCGATCACCAGATCACCACCGAATTGCAGCGGTTGGTGAGAGAGGCGCTGCTCGGATTGCTCAGTGAACAGAGCTCACTCACGCATCCGTCGCTGGCGCAGATCTTCCGCGACGTCTGCGAAAGTTGCGATCTGGGGTTGAGCACCCTCGTGCGCCTGGCCGGTCAGTCCCTGGCAGGCAACCGCAAGGGCTTTCGCACCCTCGTCTCGGAGCGCATCAAGCGCATCACCGTCAAGCCCTTCATGGACATGCACACGATGCTCGAGGAACGCCTGCTGCAGTGCTGCGTACACGTGGGCACCACGCGCGACGAGGCACATCAATGCGCCCCGTTTTGCGCCGCGCAGGCATGGAGGCCGATCAGCCGCATGAAACCGTCCGAACGGGTGGCGCGCCGTGGCCACGTTCAAACACTGGTCGGCTAACCGAACGACCACCCACAGCGAAACTCAGGTAGAAGATGCCGACAGCAGGCTTGCACAGGCGGCGAGTAAAATGAAAGTGAACACGGCAACGGTTCCTGCCGCCACTGCAATTACCGTCTTGAACGCATCGCCCTTCCGAACGGCAACGGCCGTCACGTCCGCCGTGAGAAAGGCCACGCGCTCAGCCTGTGAGTCTTTCGAAGGTCTGTCAAACCCAACGATACTGTCGCCCGCGATCCGTGCATCGTACAAATAGCCGTTCGCGCCGGAACGCAGCGACAATCGAATTTCACCCTTCCGCCCCGTCGGCAGCGGATCCGGCACCGGCGCTGTCTGTACGCGCATCGACGTGCACGCCGTGGCAACCGACGACGTCAGCAGCAGTCCACGAATCCTGTGCCAGGTACCGGGTCGCACCACTCACCCGCCTCGTCCGGCGCGCGGCGCGGCCGGCAGCGTTCCTTTGTTGGCAATCGCCTTGTTGATCGCCTCTACGGTTGTCGTGGCGCGGAATTCAATGATCTGCTTCGCCAACGCCGCATTCTTCTTCTTGTCGGCCAGCGACACGCCATTGATCGATGCCTTGCCTGCCTTGATGCGCTCGTCCAGCCGGATGGCCTTCGGATCGTCGGCAAAAATGTTGAGCGCGATCACCGCATCGTCGTGCAATCCGTCGGACGTGCCCTCCACGATACCCTTGTCCTTCATGTACGCCGCTACGCCCGCGTAGTCGTAGTACTCCTGAATGTGCGCCACCAGTGGCGCGCCGCCCCACAACGTGTTCAACGAGTCGGCCACGAAACGCTGACCGCTCTGATTGCCACCGCTGTCGCCAATCAGAAACACCTGCTTGAACCCGTGCGCCTTGAGACTGGTCACCAGATCAGTGAGTATCGCGTTGAACGTGCTTTGGCGCATGCTCAGCGTTCCCGGCGATGTCATGTGGCCACTCTCCGGCACGAATTTCACAATCGGCGCACAGAGCGCGTTCCCCATCTTGCGCGCGATCGCTTCGCAGTTTTGATGCAGAACGAAGTTGTGTTTGCCAAGCGCAATCCACGGTCCGTTCGGCTCAATGCCGCCGGTGGCGATCAGCATGGTGGTCTTGCCCGCCTTCATCGCATCACGCACGTCCATCCACGTCATCTCTTCCAGCCACACCGTATTGGGCGACGGAATCGGATTCACGGCATCGGCGCAATTGTACGGATTGCTGACGCAGTTGCCTCCGCCCATGCTGCGACCGGCCGCTGCTGGCGGCGTGCCCTGCGCGCTCAACGGAACAACGGCGAGCGACACGGCAAGGCCAGCGATCACGGTCCTCAACGAAGTCAGGACGCGAATCGAGAGGCAGGACGTCATTAGCGGGTTCTCCTGTGGGTAGTCTGGGAAAATGGAACCGGTGGACGTTGCGCATTTGGTGCGCGGTACGCCAGTCTGCTCGGGAAATGTCGCGAAATTTGCATTCTGGCGCTCGGGCAACGAGTGTACGGAGGGCCCGTCCGCAGTCGTGCAACGTTTTGCCCGGGGCGCGACGTACTGCCAGTAGTGGGTCGCTGTTCACTCCCTCCCGTCTCCTGTCATGGCGTTTCCCGTCCGCGTTGCAACCGCCGCACTGTTGACTCTGTGGCTGGTCAGTCCGCTTTCGGCGCAGCAGCCGCCTGCGTCGGCCACCCCTCCTGCCGCGTCGCCTCGTCTCACCATCGCTGAGCTTCGAACGCTCGCCGAGGCGCAGTTGGCGATTGCCGTCGTGCTCGACTCCAGCGGTGCGCAGTTGGCCCAGGTGCGCAACAAAACCGCGCAGGCCCAAGCCGAGATGCAGGCCAAGCGACATACGCTGGTGGCTGCCGCGCTCAGCAAGAAAGGGATGAGCGTCGAGGAGTTCGATCGACAGCGTTACTTGGTGAGCACAAATATCGCGTTGCGGTTCCAGTTCGATTCCATTGTGGCCCGGCTTACTGGTCAGGCGCTGCCCGGTACGGTCGTCGCGGGGGCACCGGTCATCGCACTTCCGGCTGGCTTGGTAGGCGTGGCCGTGGGATACGTGGCCGCCAACTACCTCGACACGCCGGGGAAGGTGGGCTTGCTGGCCATGGCGCGAACTGAGGCGGCAGTGGCCGTACAACATGCCGGGTTCATGACGCGCGCCCTGGACAATCTGCAAACGCTGCAAATGCATGCCGGCCACGTTCTGCACGCGATGGATCCAACCACCATCCCCAGTGCAACGACGCCTGGAAAGGGCTACGGCGTCAAACGCGCGCTCGAAGGTGTTGTCACATACTCCGAGCTTGCCGTCGCCACCGTAGGCGCCTCCACCAATGTGAAGGCTCACACGATACACATTATCGCCGCCACCCAGAGCACGTCAAAACGCGCCGATCAGGTGATCGCACTGGCACGGAAAATCCAATCGGCCAGCACGGTGGCCGCAGCCGCGTCACTGGTGGGACAACTCACATCGTTGTGCAATGAGCTGCTCGCCGGCATCGACCTGAATGCAGACGGTAAAATCGGTTGGGGCGACGGCGAGGGCGGATTGCAGCAGGCTCAGGATCACATGAACCTGCTGCTCGCCGGGGAAAAGAAGCCGTAGGTGAAACGATGCAACAAGCCGCTGTCAGCAGCTCACACAGCGGTGACTGTTTTTCGCGCCCAGCTTTTCGAGCAGCAGGATGGTGTCCGGAAACGGCCGCAAGCGCTGCACTGGACCGTTGGCCAAATCTACCGTTGTCCGTCCGTTGCGAGCTACCGCTTTCACATCGGCGCCTTTGCTCACGAGATAGAGAATCATCTCGTTGTCACCCCGCGCCGCCGCGTGATGCAACGGCGTGTAGCCAGTAAGATCGCGCTGGTTGACGTCGGCGTGCAGTTCTTCAACGAGATACTTGAGGGCGGGCATCCACCCATCTGTCGCATGTCGATGTGAGTTGCCGGCAAAGCCATTTCCGTAGCCCACGCCTGCAGCCGAATGAATTGGATAGGTGCCGGCTCCTGGAGGGACCGCCTTCGACGCCGAGTCGGTGGCCGCATCAATGGGGCCGAGACCCGCATTGCCGGGTCCGTCGGCACCACCGGCACCACCGCCCCGAGCGAATGCCGCCGCGCCGGCCGCGCCAGCGACCTGGCCACCTGCGCCCGGAACCGCGCCGGCCCCGCCGCGTCCACCGCGCCCACCCTGCTGCGCAGAGCGAACGGACGGCATCGTGTCATTCGCACCGGCCGCTTTAAGCATACGCATCGCGTCGACATCCAACGCGTAGGCCGCACGCCAGAACGGAGACGTCCCCTCCAGCTGTTCCAGGCCGCAGTTCGCGTTGCCGCAATTATTGTAGGCAAAGAACCAGAGGTTTTTGCGGAGTCGCACGTTCACGTCGGCGCCGGCCTTGAGCATCGCCTGCATCAACTCAAGGTGCGTGACCTGTTGGGTCTGCACGGCTTGCGGTTGCGGATATCGTGAGCGTGGCGCCCACTGCGAATTGATGACCGAATACAGTGGAGTGAGTCCCGCGGTTGTTGCCAGCTTCACATTCGCACCGCGCTTGACCAACTGCATCGCCAGGTCGAACTGACCGCTGATCGTCGCCATCACCAGCGGCGTGGTGCTGTCGGCCGACATGGTTGCATCTATAGAAGCCCCTCCGTCAACCAGTGCCAATGCCGCCGCAATGTTGCCTTGACGCGCCGCGTGATGCAGCGCCGTCATGCCACCCATGCTACCCACCGTGCCTTCGTAGCCGGCCACGTTGCCTTCCAGCAATTCAACCTGTTCGGGGGTTTTTGCCGCCATCGGTGCATCGAACACCTCGCGGCCCGCTCGAATGGCCTCTTGAATCTGGGTTGGCGTGAGCAGGTTCGTTGGCGGCGTTGGACTGCCACCGCGCGCCACGAACTGCGCGCCCGCGCCGGCGCCGCCACCGCGATTCGTATCGGCCACCGCGACCGCTCCCGCAGGTGTCATGGCGGCCGGCGGGCCAAACGAATTCCGCGCCGCGTTATCAGCGGCCGCCTTCGCCATCACCTTTTTGATCGAGTCCCGTTGCTGTTCGGGCAGTGAGGCCAGCAGCACGTCATTGCGCTTCTTCGCCGCCGCCTGCTGTCGAGCCAACTCTTCGTTGAGATTTACCGAACGTGTTCGTATTGACGGATTGGCACCAGCCTTCATCAGCACGCGAATCACGTCCGCCCGATTATTTTCCGCAGCAAACATGAGCGGAGTCTGACCCCACGCCGTTTCCGGCGCATTGGGATTCGCTTTGTGCTTGAGCAACGCATCGACCGCATCCGCGCTTCCCGACGACGCCGCCAGGTGCAATGCCGTGGCGCCGGTGCCGGTGATTGTCCCCACGTCGGCGCCGCCATTCAGCAACGCCTTCACCACCGCGGCGCTACCAGACTTGCTGGCAACATGCAGTGGGGTGTAGCCACCAACGTTCGTCCTGGCATCCAGTTTCGCGCCCGCGCGCAGCAGCGCCGTCGCCACCACCGCGTCGCCACGGTCGGCCGCCCAATGCAGCGCCGTCATGCCATCGCCACGTGCCACTGTGGCATCGGCGCCCTGCGCCAACAATGACTTCACGGTTGCAACATCCCCGCGCTCTGCCGCTTCCACCATTGCGGTGCCGAGGTTCGCTCGCGTGTTCGCAATCCGTGTCGTGGTCGAGCGGGCGCGATCGCCCGCCGCAGGACGTACGGTATTCTGCTGCGTGTTCTGCGCGGCCAACACACTCCACGGTCCAACCACGAAGGCCGCAGCAAGAATTCCCAGACGTGACGTCATGACGTTGATCTCCTTACACCGTAAGCGCGAACGGGCTGACACTGTCACCGAACACCGGAGCGTCGATGCCGAACTTGTGCAGCAAGGACAGCATGACGTCGGCCATGGGCGTTCCGTCCGGTGCCTTGAGATGCACGTTGCCCGGCAGCATGCCGCTGCCACCGCCCATCAGCACCAACGGGCAGCGGCGGTGATTGTGAATGTTGCCATCGGCCATCGGCGAGCCGTATACGATAAGCGTCTCGTCGAGCAGGTTGCTGTCGCCGTCGGTCGTGTCCTTGAGCCGTTGCAGGAAGTACGGCAGCATGCTCACGTGATACTCATTGATCTGATTGAATTCCAGAATCGCCGACTCGCGACCGCCGTGATGCGATGCCGGATGGAATCCCTTGTTCGTGCCGCTTTCCGGGAAGGTGCGGCTTGACGCGTCACGACCGGTCTTGAAGGAAAACACACGGGTCATGTCCGACTGGAATGCCAGCACCTGAATATCAAACATCAGCTTCATGTGCTCCGAGAACGAATCGGGGACGCCCGACGGCGCCTCGGGCAGCAGCCGCTCTTCACCGCTCTTGTTCTTCGCTTCCACCTGCTGAATGCGACGCTCGAGCTCGCGCACATTCTCGAGATACTGCTCCACGCGCTTGCGATCGGTCGCGCCCAGATCGCGCTTGAGCGACGACATTTCGCCCATCACCCAATCGAGAATGCTGCCATTGTCGCGGCGGCGCGCCGAACGGTCGGCATTGTTGCTGCCGGCGCCAAACAGCAGGTCGAACGCGGCCCGTGGATTGCGGATCATCGGCAGCGGCTGCGTGGGCGACGCCCAGCTGATCGTGTCGGTGTACGCGCAGGCGTAGTTGTACGTGCAACCGCCGGCCTGATCCAGATTTTCGATGCACAACTGCATTGAAGGAATCGGCGTGTCCTGTCCGATTTTGCGTGCCACGATCTGATCAAACGAGTTGCCGACAAACAGATCGGATCCCTGCGTTTGCTTGGGATGCGACTGCGTCAGGAACACCGCGCTCGACCGGAAGTGATCACCGCCGATTTCCGGCGCCTCGAACGCCTCCGCCATACGCACGTCGGTGTTGCTGATGATGTTCACATACTTGCGCCACGGATCAAGCGACTTGAGCGCGCTCTCGGCACCGAACGTGAAATCACGTCCCAGTCCCTGCGGTGCCCACAGGTGCTTCGAGGCACCCCACGCGTTGGAGCCTGCCGCACCGTGCACCGACTCGATACACACGAGTCGCGTGCGCTTGGCCGCTTCGCCGGCACCACCCACCTTGGCCATGAAACGCCCAGCTGGTTCCATGGCGTCCAGGTACGGCAGTGCAATCGTGGCTGACAGGCCGCGCAGAAACGTCCGGCGGTGAAGCGTCTTCTGGGTCAGAAACTCCATTGGGCGAGCTCCTCGAAAGTTCAGGTCAGTTATGCGACGCGTCGGCCGACACCGGCTCGGCGCGTTTGCTGCGGAATGCCTTGCTGTTCACTACGCCCATCACAAACGTCGAAAACCGATAGTCCTTTTGCTCAGCGCCGCGCACGATGGCTCGCACCGCGGGCTGGTCGTATTCCTCAACCCGTCGGCCCAGGGCATACGCCATCAGATTTTCGGTGAAATTGCGCACCAGCGGAATCGGGCGCGCCAACAGCGCTTTGGTAAGCTCGGACGGCGTGGAGAGTTTCGTTCCGTCGTACAACTCGCCGCGTGTGTCCAACAGTGCACCGTTCTCACGGTAGCGCAGCTTGCCAGTCACGTCGAAGTTGTCCAGCGCCAGTCCCATGGGGTCCATGAACAGATGGCAGCTCTTGCACACCGGATTGGCACGGTGCATTTCCATCCGCTCGCGCGTCGTGAGTTGCTTGCCGTCCTTGGCTCCTGCCGTCTCTTCAAGATCGGGCACATCGGGCGGCGGTGGTGGTGGTGGCGTTCCCAGCAACACTTCCATCACCCATTTCCCGCGTAACACCGGTGACGTGCGGTTGCCCAGCGACGTTTGCACCAGCACGCTGCCATGACCCAGCAGTCCGCGACGTTGCGTGTCGGCATACGCCACTTTTCTGAACTGCGGACCGGCGACGTTGGGAATGCCATAGTGCCTCGCCAACCGCTCGTTCACGTAAGTCGAATCGGCGGTGAACATCGTCAGGATGTTGCGATCGTTCCGCACGATATCCTGGAAAAACAGCTCGGTCTCGCGTTGCATGGACTGCGACAACGCCAGATCAAAATCGGGGAACAGGAAGGCATCGGGATGCACCTTCTCGAGATCCTGCAACCGAAGCCACTGCGCGGCAAAACGGGTGGACATCGCCTCAGCGCGCGGATCGGCCAGCATGCGCTTGACCTCCGCAGTGAACACCACCGGATCCGACAGACGTTTGCGCGACGCCAGTGACTGCAGTCGTTCGTCGGGAATCGTGCTCCACAGGAAGAATGACAGGCGCGATGCCAACTCGAAATCATCAAGACGGAAGTCTTTGCCGGCGACGGCGCCGACTGGCTCCTTCTCAAAGCGAAACACGAAATACGGACTGGCCAGCATCGCTTGAACGCCCAGCCGCACCCCATCTTCGAAGCGCGTGCTGGATTCGCCCACGGCCGCTTGATCATAAAACTTCAGCAGACTTTCCCGATCGCGTGTCGTGACGGGCCGACGATAGGCGCGGGCCGCCAACCGCGACAGAATCTGATCGGCGCAGGCACGCTGGGCAGCCTTTGCTGTGGGATGACACGTGAAAATCCGATCGCGACTCGGAGAGGCAGACACTCCCGTGACGTTGGTCGGGCCGGTGATCAACACCTCCATCAGCGGCGGTGGCTCGGTCGTACCCGCCGAGCCGGTACCACTTGAAGCGCGCGACCAATCATGCGGCTTCACCAGGTCTTCGTAGGGTCCCTCAGCCTGTCGCACAAATGCCACAGACACTTTCCGTTGTCCTGCCTTGATGCGAATCGGTTCGGTGCTGAGGTAGTCGGCTCCGGCCGGCAAATCGGCCGACTCGCCGTTGCGCGCAACGCCACGGTCGTAGCGCAGCAGGGCCACACGCACGCCGTCAACCGATACATCGAGATCTTCAATCGGGCGACCAACACCACCGCCCACGTTTAACCGAAACTGATATTCGCCGTCCGCTGAGAAGTTGTTGTTGAACACCATGCCGCCGCGCGCGCCGTACGGGGTGCCGTCAACATGATCCCACGGGTGCTGCGATTGGAATGGTGAGGTTTTGTACAGTGCCTGCGACGAGCCGGCCGATCGATCGCCAATCGCCATGCGGCTGATCGCCGCCGCCGCGTTCAGATACCCATCAAGCAACGTGGGTGACAACGATTGCACGTCGGAGATGTTGTCGAAGTTTGCGCTCTTGGTATCGAGCGGCAACCAGTCGCCCGCATTCACTTCGAGACCAAAGAGATCGCGCACCACCCGCTCGTACTCGGGCCGATTGAGGCGCTGGAATGTGCGATTCCCCGGATTGATCGGCGCCGACGCATCCATCACCTTTTCAAGCGTTTCTACCAACGCCACCAACGTATCGCCCTTTGGACGCCTGGAACCCGGCGGCGGCATCATCTCCGCACGCATTTTGCGGATCATTTTTTCCGCGACCTCACCATTCTCGAAGGCGCTGTCAACGACAAAGCTGCGCAGGTTGAGATTACCCCGGCGCATCGTGGGGCTGTGACAGTTCACGCAGTACTTCTGCACCACCTCGGTGAGCGCGGTCGTGCTGATGCCGCGCGCACCGATGATCCCCGTGGTGGATCGTGGCGCGCCGGGCGTGTTCACCGCGTGACTCGCGTAGGTCGTGGTCGCACGCCACGGCGTGAGGCGCGCCGATGCTTGTGATGAAACCACGGACGGCGAAAATGTGTTCGCCATCCAGGCTGCACCGAACATGCTGAGATATGCAAACAGACGCTTCATGCTACCGGTCACTCCGCAGGGAATGAGGCGCTGGACCACGCCACGGGTTGCCGCACGTCCCAAATCCGGCGGGAAGGAGACCGGATCGGGCCTATATAGTTGCTGACGATTAAATTACGCGGGAATCATGCCGAACGCTGCACCGTCTTCGGGCCGTTGCTGGGATGAGTCGTGAAGGCGAGCAAGTCCCCCAGTCCGAGACGCGCTACCACTACTCCCGCGATCCCGATATGCGCCTTCGCCTTCGAGCGTTCGCCGTCCTTGCCACAACCATGGCCGCTCTGACCACACCGCCGGTCTACGCGCAGCCCCCCTCCGGATGGGAGGCCTTCACGAAAGAATTCCGCAGCTATGTCGCCAGCGATGGGATCGTCGGCGCCAGCGTCTTGGTCATGCGCGATGGGCGCGTCAGCGCCCGCCTCGACGTCGGCCAGCAGGATCGAGCCGCCAAAATCGCGGTGAATGAGCAAACCATCTTCCACTGGGGCTCGATCACCAAGTCGCTCACCGCCATCGCGGTCATGCAGCTGCGCGATCGCGGCAGGTTATCGCTGGATGACAAGATTGTTCGATTCGTACCCGAACTGCGACAGTTGCACGATCCGTTCGGTGGCCTCGATAACATCACGATTCGCATGCTGCTCTCGCACTCGGCGGGCTTCCGCAACGGCACTTGGCCGTATGGCGATGGCAAACCATGGGAGCCATTCGAGCCGACGTCGTGGAATCAACTGGTGGCGATGATGCCGTATCAGGAACTGCTCTTCCGTCCGGGAGCGCGTTACAGCTACTCCAATCCGGCGTTTCTGTATCTGGCTCGCGTGATTGAGCAACTCTCCGGCGACCCGTGGGACGCCTACGTGCAGAAAAACATCTTCGCGCCGC
>JANOKE010000794.1:0-19682 GCA_031419135.1 Gemmatimonadaceae bacterium | reverse complement strand
CGTACAGATCGCGCTCCACCGGCTGGCACAGCCCCGCCGTACCGCCGCTGGAATCGACTTCCCAGCCGGGAGAAAACACGAACGAGCAACCGAGTGGGATGTTGGGACCCGTGCTCTGCAATCCCACCACGTCTTGTGGACCAAGCGTTTGCTCGTCTACGCGCCGCGCTTTCTGATTCACTGCTTTCAGTCGTGCCATGATCGATCCTCAGTCAAACTGCTGAAGGAATTCGGGGCGACGCTCGGCGATCGTCGCGTACACCTCGAGACAAGTATTCGTCCAGCTGCGAATCCACTCGCAGTAATGCAGGTTGGCCTGTTGCGTGTCGCCATAGCGCGTGTGCGCCTCGTGATAGCAGCCACCGGCACAGAGCGGTCGGGCCCAGCACGTACTGCAATCGGTTTTGTTCTCAATGTGGTGACGCGCCAGATAATCGTCCTGCACCGCGCGATCCACGCCACCCGTGACTGTGCCCAGCTTGTGCGAGTCGGAGCCAGCGAAACGATGACAGAGTGCCACATCCCCGTCGGTGGCAACACCCATCAACCCCATCCCGGCGCCACACGGATGCGACTTGCTGAGTCCCTTGTGAATCTCTTCCAGCGTGTCGCGCACGTTGGAGAATCGGTGCCGTTTCCCGGCCAACGCGAACTCGAGATACTCGGCCGCCAGGAATTTGAACTGGCCCAGCATTTCAAAGAAGCCTTCGTCCTGAATGGCATAGTCACGCTGCCACGACGTGGTCACGGGCGCAAAGCCCACCTCAAAAAATCCCATTTCGTCGGCGAGGTGCCGATAGATGCTCACCACATCAAGGTTTTGCTTTGTGAGCGTGACGCGTGCGCCGACGGGACGGCGTGGCTTGCGCGCCAGAAACTCCTTCACGTTGGGGGCGACGGTATCGTATGAGCCCATGCCGTTGTTGAACACGCGGTACTTGTCCTGTTGCTCCTTCGCGCCATCCATTGACACCGTGACACCCACGTCGTTTTCCACCAGCCAGTCGATGATTTCGGTGCGCAGCAATGTGCCGTTGGTGGTGAGGCTCACATCCACCGCCTTGCCCAACTCGACGCCGCGTTCGCGGGCATAGGCGAGCGCACTCTTCAGCACCTTGAAGTTGAGCAGCGTCTCGCCACCAAAGAACGTGAGATGCACCAGTTTCTGGTCGCCCGATTCGGCGAACATGAAGTCCACACTCTGACGCGCCGTGGCTTCGTCCATGAAGCGTGGCTTGGTCGACGCTTCCGTAATCTTGTCTTCGCCGTACTCGTAGCAGTACGTACAGGAGAGATTGCACTTGCTGGTGACGTTCACCACCAGCGTCGTAAGCGGCACGCGCTTGCGCGGCGGCGCGACCACTGGTGCAGCAACAGCCGTCGCGTGGCCCTGCGGCTCGGTCGCGCGCTTCTCGAACGCCTTGATGGCGCGTACGCGCACCAGCTCTTCCACCGCGTCCTTGACGTCGGGAAGCGGGAAACGCGGCCCCAGCGACATGGCGAGATCGGCCGGTTCGTAGTCCCGCTCGCCGAGCGCGTCGAGTACTGCAACCGACACATCATCGAGTCGAAAGACGGCGGCCGACGGCACGAGATATACGTAGGGCGCGCCGTCGCCGGCAAAGCGGTGATACTCGCCACGACGAAACATCGTGGTGGTGGGTTTGGCGGCCGTGGTCATGGGGCCGTCCGGGCTGGCACAAATCGAACGTACAGCGGCACCGTGACGATAAGCTGCGCGCGGGCGCGCATCGGTCGCGCACCCTTCTCCGGAGGCTGCCACGTGGCGACTACCCACACATCGCCGATGTTATTGCGATGGCCGCTGCGCAACAGATTCGGACCGTCCACCGCGGGTGTAAAGAAACCCTTTGTATCGATTTTGCCCACGAACTTCACGTCGTCGTCAGAGTACGTGACCCCATACTCCTCGACGCTCCAGGTGGCGTCCACCATGCCGATCTCGATGTCGTCGCCGGTGTCGGGCTTGTTGTCGGCGCCATGGCTGAATGCGATGGCATCGAACTGCTGATACTGCCTGGGAAATCCCACGCCACCGGTGCGGGCCAGTCCGGACAGGGGGCTTACCTTGATGCGACTCACCTTGTCATACACGCCCACCGCCGCGCGACTTGAGGCGCCTGCCACGAACACGTCGCGCGCGCCAATCGCGGCACCGGAATCGACATCCACCGTGAGACTGATCGAGTCGGCGGATGAGCGCACCACACTGGCCACTCGCACGCCGGGACCCAAGTCGATGGTTGCGGCTGGCACCGGTACCGGGAAGTTGGCGCCGAAAATCGTCAACGCCTGTCCGTTCAGATTTGACTTGAGTCCGCGCGTCGACACGCCGCCCACCATCACGCCGCCGGTCACGCGCGCGAATGACACATCCATGCCGATCTCATCGTAGCCACCTTTGTACCATCGCCCCGACATCCCCTGCCAGCCGGGCTCGATAAACATCACTTCGCGCATGCCGGTATCGGCGGCGCTCTCGGTCGAACGCCCGCGCCACTGGAATCCGGTATACACGATGCTCTTGCCGCTCCGCGTGACGACCTTGCCGTCTTTGGCATAGCGGTACGTAGTGCGCGTGGTGAACTCGTCGTCCTTGCCCGGTGCCTTGGTGACTACCGTGCGTCCGAAAAACGCGCCCTTCCCCGCTTCATTGCCGCTCACAAACCACGACCCTTCGATGTTTGGCGCGCGCATCGTCGCGGTCCACGCGGTCCATTCCGGCGTCCTGAGCGGGAACGTTCGCGCGAGATGACCGATGGCCACATCCATGGGCTGCGGCGCACCGGCACTATCCGGCGGTGGCGGTCCGCCACGCCGAAACGACTGAAAGTCGGAATTCGGATACAGACCGCGATGCGTCGCCACCAACAGTTCCCACTCACCGCGCGTACGGCGCTGCAACACCGCGCGCCCCATCGAATGACACGCCCGGCAAACCCGATTCGTGGTCGCGTCACCGGTGTATTGGTAGTTGATCATGCGCCGTTCCGCATCGAAGCGGCCCGGCTGTACCTCGGCGGGCGCGAGCCCTTGATTGTTGCTCAGGTAGCGCACAATGGCGCGCGCATCGTCGGGCTTGAGCGTGACCTTGTTGAGCGACGCCATGCGACGCACCGTCATCTCCCAACCCTCGGGCGTCTTGCGCAGATATGACAGCCGCTGCACGATCCCGCTGGAGTCGCGGGCATGGCACTCGGTGCAGTGGTTGATGATACTCGGCTCGTTGATCACGAATCCGCGGGTGGTATCGCGCGATGCCGCGCTTCCGGCGCGACCACCCTGCGCCAGGGCGCTGGAGGCCACGAGACTCACGGCAAGCACGGCGTAGCGCAGTTCGTGCCAAACGGTCATCGAAGAGGGACGGAGGAAGCGTGAGCCTGCGGGGGGCGACCCAAAGTACTGGGCGAGCTTATGACGCTGTCCGGCGACTGTCAAGCAAGGCGCAGCATCTGCTTTCCCAGCAACACGGCGAGTGCGCCAAGCACATCGCCGATGGGCGCGACACCGGCCTGCGCACAGTAGGCCTCATACAGCGCAGGGACCTGCGTGTATCGGGGCGCGAGATCGGCCAGTGCCTTCAGGTCCACGTTACGGAGATACCGAATGCCATTGGGGAACGCCGGGACCACCAGATGATCCCGCAGCACCACGGTGTGACCGCTTACGGCGGGAAGTGGCTCCCACACCAGTCCGGGTTCGGCGCGCAAGGTGAGCGTGGGCGCGCAGCGGATCGTGTCAAACGCCGCAACCACGTCGGCATCGAGGCGGAGTGCCGCCACATCGGGATCACCTGCTGCGTTCATCATATCAACCCCGGCGCGGTTGCCCCAGAATCCGCCAGGGTGCGCGCTTGCCGCTTCATCAGCCAACTCGCCAAGCTGCCGACGCAGTCCGACCACCATGGCGCGTTCGCGCGCGGCGAACAGCGCCATCGCAGGAGCATACAGCGACGCATCGGCCAGCACGCTGTGTACCACAACGGCGGCCAGCCATCCAGACGCGAGCGCCTTCTTTACGCCGAATGAGGACAGCGGATCGACGCACGACGCCGCGTCGCCGGCAATGAGCAATCGCGCACGCGATGGCACATCGCATAAATATGAGTAGCTTTTGCATGAATATGACGACGCATCGCGCGCCCACGGCGCTCCTGCGGGGCGCGCCTGTTCAGTCATTGCCCGAATCATCGACGTGCGCGCCAGCTCGTCACGATACGTTGTTGGCAGGCGGCGCCGGTGCGCGACATCAGTGCGCGACGGGTCCAGCATGACCGTCACCTGTCGACGAATGCGAGACACCGGCACCGACCACGCCCATCCTCCCGGATAGCTTTCCACGTGTGTATGCGAGTCGTTGGCCAGCGCCCAAGTGGGGCGGCGTTCCCACACGCCGACAATGGCCATCGTGCGCGGGCCGGCTGCCGCACGCCCTGCATTCACACGCGACATCAGCCCCGAACGTCCGGTGCAATCAATCACCCACGGCGACGAAACATGTCGCAACACGCCACGTTCTTCGTAGGAAACATGCCAGTCGCTTTCGCTGCCCTGCACCACACGGCGCACGTTGGCCTGCCGATGCACGTTCGCACCGGCCGCGCGCGCTTCGCGCAACAACACGCGGTCGAGATCGTCGCTGAGCAGTTGCCACCCGAGTTCGCCCGTGGCGAACAACTCAACACGCGCGTTGGTGTTGCCCCATTGCACCGTGTGTCCGGTGGACCGTATGAATCCCGCGCGATTGATCGCGTCGAGTACGCCAATCCGCTCGAGCAGTTTGCCGCAGCTGGGTGTGAGTGACTCGGCCAGCGACGGCGGTCGCGGTGGTCGCGTGAGCAACAGCACGCGGTGACCCCAGACGGCCAGCATGCGCGCGGCGGCGGCACCGGCGGGGCCGCCGCCGAGTATGGTGACGTCGAAGGGGCTCACGTCGCTCGCGGAAAACTGTGATGCGGTTTGATCGGCGTTGGATGTGGAGTCGCGGGTGTCGCCGACATCGTCAAAACGTAATCGACGGTGACGCGGTGGCGGCTACGTCCGCTACGTACGCGCCGACGACCTCTCGTTGCACTGTATCTCGCCTGCTCGTCATCTGCCTCGGATATTGTGCGGGCGACATGGTTGGCGGAGAGGCTGAGCGCTTAAGGCATTACACGTCCACCATGTCCACCATCTCATCAGACGCCCTGACGGAATTTACCGGTTCCCGTGCCATATCAGCCATGGCACCTCCGACGCAAGCTCGCAGCATCCGGGATCATGGGCGCTGTATCGAGATCTCAAGCCAGACGTTTTTCGCGGCGTGCAACACGATGAGCTGCATGGCACCGCCGATGGCCAGGTAGGCTGGCTGCGCAGGGTCCCAGACTGGTCAGGATGCTGCACGTGCGACACCACAGGGCCTTGGTCTGCGTGGTGAGCACGTAGGTGGCGCGGGACCTGCCAGCCGGGTCGATCCCCAAGTCCCTGGCTGCATAACCGGAGCGCGTAAAGTACATGCCGACCTTGCCCAGGGCATCGTATCGATATGCGTAGATCCGTTCGCCCGCGACCAGTGCTACGACGCGGCAGTCGTGCCACGACCAGTCGATGGGTCGGAGGTGGCTCTCCAGTGAGGTGTCCGACATGCCCGGGAGCTCACCCCGAAAGAACGTGATGGCTTCGGAGAGGGACTTCTCGAAGAGCGGACTGTGCTGGACATTCAGCTTTCGTGACCAGAAGGCCGGGTCAGGGTGTCGATTGCATGTGCCCAATCCTGCGCCATGCGCCGACCTTGTCAAGGCAGCCGGTGGCGATGGCCCGAATGGAGGGCGCGTGCACTGGGGCGGTATCGGCGCGTGGACCGTCATGATGGGATTGCGCGGCAGGTCGCGACGGGCCAATGTGACGCAGCATCCGTGGGCCGCCGACATCACGATGCTTCTTACTGACGAGCGGATGACCGACTTGCGAGATCGGCGGCATCTGCCGGGCCCTTCGCAGCGGAAGCCGGCGTTTTCCTGATCACACACGGTAGCTCACTAATGTCAGCCGATCCCGACATTTGTCAGCGGTCGCTGCTTACCCATTTGACGTGGCGCGAAAGGCTGTGACCGATGACACGATGCCACGTTCAAGGGTCGCGACAGTGCTTGCTTTCGGCGACGTGATTGCTCGGCGCTGTATCGGGGCGAAATGAACTCAGGTGATCGCGCCTTGCGACCCTTCATTCGTCCGGTAGAGCTCTCAGCTGGTCGGCCTTGGACGCTCGCCGATGGAACGGTTACGAACACGGACGATGTCTTCGCCATGTTCTCCGCGGCGCGCGAGGGCGACATTGTAACGGTCAAGCGACTCGTAGCGCGAGCGCCGTCGCTCGCGACGGTCGAGTACAACTACACGCCGCCGATTCACTTCGCGGTGCGTGAAGGTCACCGCGAGGTCGCGGAGTTTCTCCTCGAACACGGGGCCGATCCGGCATACCGCAGCTATCCGTTCCAGGAATCGCTGCTGACATTTGCGCAGGATCGTGGCCACGAGGAGCTCGCGGAGCTCCTGCATCGGCAATTATCGCGTCGGTTCGCGCTCACGTCAGGAACGCAGCCGCTGATCGCGGCGGCGGCACGCGGCGATCTGGCCGCTGTTGAGATCGAGCTGGCGCGCGACGCCGCACTTGCGGGTGCAACAAACGAAACGGGCGACACCGCGCTCCATCACGCCGCGAAGAATGGACACCTGCACGTCGTTCGCACACTGCTCGCGGCTGGCGCGAACGTGGACGCAGTGCGCGGCGATGGGTACCGGCCGGTGCACTGTGCCCTGATGCCCAACTGGTTCTTCCAGGAGACGCGTGGCCACGGCGAAGAGATCGCGGCGTTGCTGCTGTCGCGTGGTGCGCGATACACGATCTTCATCGCCGCCCTGCGCGGCGACGCGCCATTTGTGAGCGCCGCGCTCGCCGGCGACGAATCGCTCGCCAACTTCGAAGACAGCTGCCATCATCGCGTGCTCTCGGCGGCGGTGCGGCGTCAGGACGCGGCGATGACGCGGCGACTGCTTGAGTGCGGCGCGGATCCGAACCTGCCTGAAGAAGGCGCGCCGCGCGGTCTGTCGCTTTGGATCGCCGTGAACGACCGTCAGCACGAACTCGTGCGCCTGCTGTTGGTGCACGGCGCTGACCCAAATGCCGACGTCGACTCGAGCGGCACGCCCATGTCGCAGGCTGGACGAGACGCCGAGCTGACGGAGTTGCTTCGCGCGCACGGCGGACGTCCGCCGCAGATGTCCGCGCGTGATCGCATCGGGCAGCTCCTGCAGGAAGGAAAGCTGGATGAGGCGGAGGTGCTGTTGCGCAGCAACCCGCACTGGATCCACGCCGATGATGCCGGTTGGGGGGATGGCATCCTCGCGGGTCCTGCGCGCGACGGCTGCCACGACGTAATCACTATGCTCCTGCGACTCGGCGCACGCATCCCCTTGGTATCGAAATGGGCGCCGTACTACTACTTCAAGCATGAGGCGACCGCGGCATTCCTGCTCGCGCAGGGGATGGACCCCGATCACATGAACTGGCATCGGTTCACGTTGCTCCACCACATGGCCGCCGAGGGGGAGCTCGGCAAGGCGAAGCTGCTGCTCGCGCACGGCGCGACTGTTGATGCCATTGATGATGAGTATCGATCCACTCCGCTCGGCGTGGCCGCTCGACGCGGGCAGCTTCCGCTGGTGGAGTTATTGCTCGACAATGGTGCAGATCCGTTCGCGGCCGGAGCGTCATGGGCCACGCCTGTTGCGTGGGCGGAACGGCGGGGCCATACCCGCATCGCGAATATCCTGCGGCTCTATCCCACCGCGGCGCCGCGTCCAGAAACACGGTGATCGTGCGTCCTTGCTCACGTTTTCGCGCGTATCAGACCATCAACATTTTGGAACCCACTTCCACTGGAGCAATCATGCGGCGCATGTGCATCGCTGCGGTTGTCCCGTTTCCATCCGTACTTCCGACTGGCGTCGCGCGACGCTGGAGGACTCCTTGGTACTTACGCCTCAGTTCCGCGCACTGGTAAACTTTTCCACGCTCGCTGCGAGCGCGTGGGCCGTGATTGGTGGTTTGCTCGGCGCCTTCCGAGGGGCTGAGATCATCGGAGAATCTCCACTGTCCGCAGCACTCCGATTCGGCGCCATGTACGCGATGGTGGGCGCGATTTCCGGTATCGTCATGTCACTGCTTATCGCGCATGCCGAGCGCAGACGGTCGGTCGGTGAGCTTCACGCCGGGCGCATGGCGGCGTGGGGCGTTCTCGGCGGGCTCGCGCCACCGGCGCTTTTCGGGACGCTGGGCCTTCTCGCTGGTGCGCCCTTGATGGCGGTTCTTCCGTTGGCCGGACTCGGCATAGTTGGCGGTGTGATAGGCGGAGTCGCGTCGGCATCTGCAGTGACCGCTGCAAAGCGTGCGGCGCTACGCGAGCCAACCTCGCCGCCACCGCGCCGCTGATTTTCCAATGTGATCGCTGCACGGTTGGCGAGTGGAGGAGGCCGCTTCGCTGTCCCGGCTCCAGCACGATGATCGGGCCATATGCTGCGCGCGCCATACATGGATGTGCCCAACTGATTGGCGATGAATTCCACAACGTGCGACTCGCCTGGGCGCACCGGAATGGTGACCGTGTCATTGATGGTTGTCATGCCCATGCCCTCAGTCCAATCGTGGAGTCGCCCAGCGCATTGCGCACGACAATTCGCACACGCGTGCCCTTGGGGACGCGCACGAGCGGCCCGGGAATTGTTGGCGCCTTCCCTTCCTCCGCGAAAGCGGGGAGATCCGCAAATGGCCCGTCTGCCGCCTCGGGATATCAGCGCGCCATTACTACCGCCAGTTCGATCGTGAGAACGCCATCGCGCATCGTGGCGGCCGGCGCCGCCCGGTAGTGACCAGTTCAGAGTAGCGGTCTCAAGTATTTCTTGCTTGCCACAATTTGTGGCGCCGGCGCACCACCGAAACACAGCCGTTTGAGCTCCTGCCACCCTTCAGCCCTTGGCGCAACAATTGCATTTCTTGGCACGACTGTTGCCCGGATGTTACAGCAGAAATGTTTTGGTAGCAGAAACGTCGGCGAATCGGCCCGCTCAATGCTAGCTGGCATTTCGATTGCGCGGTGCCGTGACACTCACGCCACCGTGCGCGTCACCCTTTTGTTCGAGGCGTAGCAACATGCGCAGACTCACAGACGGAGAGCTCATCAAGGTGTACGGCGGCGGTGCCAGCCGTGGCGGCTGCGGCGGCGGCGGCGGCGGCGGCGGTGGCGGCGGCGGCGGCGGCAGCAGCCACGGTGGCGGAAGCAAGGGCGGCGGTGGCGGCAAGGGCGGCAGTGGCAGCAAAGGCGGTCGCGGCAGCGGCAGCAAGGGCAAGGGCAAGCGCCACAAAGGCCACAAGAATCGCGGCTGCGGGTGTGGTTGGTGATCTGTAGGTTGATACCAGCGACAGCGCTGTAGCGCGCCTCGCCCGTATCACAATTCTTGTATGCCGTCCATGAGCAGGGACCTGGAGACCCTCGTGGGCGGCATGCAGCCCTCAATCCCAGGTCACATTCCAATGAACAATCGGAATCGAGACGGCATTGGCTCGACCTCCGGCAGCGCCGGGCACGAGGAAACCTGGCTGCTTGGGCAGCCGTCGCTGTGGGAATACCTGGAATTCGTCAGGGAATCAGTCGTTAACGGCGCCGACGTCGACCCTGCGAAGGCAACGGCCGAGTGGCGTACGGCGAACGCCTACTACGAGGAACTTGAAGAGAGTGAATCAGGGATTGCCGACCGTGCGGAGTGTCGCGCACTCGACCTGAACCTGTCGTCGCTCGCGGCCGAGGTCACAGCCCATCCTTCGTTTCGCAAGGTGTTCGATACGATGCCGACGGAGTTCGGCATGGTGGAACTGGACAAACTCGTCCTATGCCAGAAGTCGGTCACGTCGACGTTTGTCGACACCCTTAAAGCACGACTCGGTCCGAATCCCAGCCCGGACGCGCTGTTTCGCTTCTGCATGCCGCTGGACACGCCTGACGTTCCGGTGCAATCGCACGCGATGGGCTCGAATCGATTCGTCTTTCGCGCGGCGTCCACCGACTTTCGCTTTCACCAACCGGTACTGCTTCGCCCCGATCAGGTCAGCAACTACGTGTCCATCGGCCCCGTGTCCGGCGTGGTGGGCCTCGTGGTCGGATTCGGCTCCAATCTCCTCAACGTCATCAAGGTCGACAACCGGCTGCTCCTTCACAACGGATATCACCGCGCCTGTGCGCTGCGCGCGCTGGGCGTCACGCATGCGCCGTGCATCATCCAGCCGGTTGCCACGCGCGACGAGCTGGAAATCACCGCCAAATCGACGGTGTCGAGGAATCCGGATTTCTACTTCAAGTCGAAAAGGCCTCCAGTATTGAAGGACTACTTCGATCCGAAAATTCGCAAGGTGTTGCCCGTGCACAAGCACGTGCGAATCATCGAGGTGAATTTCGAAGTGAAAGAGTATCTGGTGCCTGAATGAATCACGGACGCCACGCGTCATGAGCGACACGCCTCTGTTTCGGGAAGAAGCGCTGGCTGAGCGACACACCCAGTGGCTGGGCACGGTGCTGCTCGTGCCGCGCATGTCGCAGACCGTCTTCAGTGTCGTGGGTGCGGTGGCGTCGGCAGCGGTCGTCGGGTTGCTCTGGTTTGGCTCGTACACCAGGACGTCGCACGTTGGCGGCTGGCTGGTGCCGCAGGAGGGACTGGTGCAGGTGTTCGCCCCGCAGGGTGGTGTCGTCACCAGCATAAAGGTTGGCGAGGGCAGTGAGGTCGCCGTCGGCGATCCGCTGTTGGTGCTCTCGGCCGAAGTGCAGAGCACCACCCGCGGCGCGACGCAGATGGAGATTGCCCGACTGCTTACGGAGCGGCGCTCGAGCCTGGATGCAGAACTGCAGCGTCGCGAGCAACTGCAGACGCAGCAAGCGCGCTCACTCAGCGCGCGGCTGGTGGCCGTGCGCGCCGAACTGGCGCAGCTCGACAGCAACATCGTACTGCAGCGGTCGCGCGCTTCCCTCGCGACGCAATCACAGGCCCGCGAACGGGAGCTGCGGCGACAGGGGTTCAACTCCGTCGAAACGCTGCAGGCCGCCGAGGAGCGAAGTATCGAACAGGTCTCGCGGCTCGGTGAACTCAAGGGGAACAAGATCTCGCTGCAGCGGGATTCCCTCGCGTTGCGCGCCGACCTCGAAGGCTTGCCGCTCCGAGCGGCCGCCGATGTGGCGGAAATCGAGCGCGAGATTGCCGCCGTCGATCAGGAACTCTCGGAGGCCGAATCGCGACGGGAGATCGTGGTGCCGGCACCAGCGGCGGGCATCGTGACAACGATCCAGGCCGACCTCGGTGGGCGTCCGGATCCGGGCGTGCCGCTGATGAGCATCGTTCCCGCTGGTTCGCGTATGGAAGCGCACTTGTTCGCATCCAGTCGCGCCATTGGTTTTTTGCGCGCTGGCCAGCGGGTTCGCCTGCGCTATCATGCCTATCCATACCAGAAGTTCGGCCACTACGAGGGGGAACTCGCCAGCATCTCCGGCACGCCGGTCAACCCAGGAGAAATGCCCGCGCAGCTCGCCAGACTCACGGGTGTAGTTGGCACCGGTGAGCCCGTCTATCGCCTGGTGGTGCGGCCTGCGCAACAGACAGTCACGGTGTACGGTCGGCCGGTGACGCTGCAGCCTGGCATGCAATTGGATGCCGACGTGCTCATCGAGCGTCGCCGACTCATCGAGTGGGTGCTCGATCCCGTGTTCACGCTCACCGGCAAGTTCAACCGATGAATTTCGCCGACGGACTCAATCTCGGGTGGGGTTCGCGACTTCCAGTTGTGCTGCAGACGGAAGCGGCGGAGTGCGCGATCGCGTGTGTCACCATGGTCGCCTGCTATCACGGCTCCCCGGTCGAACTGGCCGAGGTGCGCCGACGCTTCGGGATGTCCCTGATGGGTGCAACGCTCGTCGATGTGGTGCGCATTGCTGAGCGGTTGAATCTCGCATCACGACCGGTCCGGCTTGAGCTCGACGAACTGTCGCTCCTCAGCACGCCGTGCATTCTGCATTGGGATCTCAACCATTTCGTGGTGCTGAAGAGTGTTGGCGCCGGCGGCGCGGTTGTCATCCACGACCCGGCCGTCGGTGTGTGCCGAATGTCGCTCGCCGAAGTCTCCAGGCATTTCACCGGGGTGGCGCTGGAGCTGAACCCCACCAGCGGATTCGAGGCAGCTGCGCCGGCGCCGCGCATCAAGCTGCGGGCCATGATGGGGCACGTCATCGGCTTGAAGCGCTCCCTGGGTCAGGTGTTCGTGCTGGCCATCGCGATCGAGATCTTTGCGTTGGCCAGCCCGTTCTTTCTCCAATGGGTGATCGATCACGCACTGCTCACCGGGGACCGCGACCTGCTGCTGACGCTGGTGCTGGGATTCTCGCTGCTGCTGCTGCTGCGCGTGACCGTGTCGGCCATGCGGGGCTGGATGCTGATCGGCCTCGGCGCGTCGCTTAAAGTGCAGGGTCGCGCCAATCTCTTCTCCCATCTCCTGAATCTGCCGCCGACGTATTTCGAGACGCGGCACATGGGCGACGTCATGTCGCGCTTCGGATCTCAGGATACCATCCTGCAGGCTGTCACGACGGATGTGGTCGAAGCCGTGCTCGATGGTTTACTGGCCAGCCTCACTTTGGTCGTGATGTTCATCTACGCGCCTGTGCTGGCGGCGGTTGTCGTTGCGGGAGCGATGATTTACGGCGGGCTGCGCTGGATATCGTACGCCCCGCTCCGGCAAGCGTCGTCCGAGGCCATCACGTGGGCCGCGCGCCGCGACTCCAGCTTTCTCGAAACCCTGCGCGGAATCCGAACGATCAAGCTGTTCAACGGACAGGAGGATCGCCGGGGACATTGGCTCAACCTGCTGGTTGGCACGGTCAATCGGCAGATCATCGCGCAAAAACTGCAGCTCTTCTTCCGCGTGTCCAACGCCTTGCTGGTGGGCGGGCTGGCCCTTCTCACCATTTGGCTCGGCGCCAAACGCGTGATCGACAACACCTTTTCGGTTGGCATGTTACTGGCGTTCGTCGCCTACAAGGATCAGTTCCTCGACCGCGTCAGCAGTCTGATCGACAAGGCGCTCGACCTGCAGATGCTGCGCGTTCACGCCGAACGACTGGCCGACATCGCACTCACCGCGCCCGAGTCGCGTGACGAGTCCACCGAGCGCACGGTCGTGGTGAACCAGGCCGCCGCGATCGAGGTGCGCAACCTGCGTTTTCGCTACGGAGAAGGCAGCCCGTGGGTGCTGGACGGACTGGACCTGCGCATTGAGCCCGGCGAGTCGGTGGCAATCATCGGCGGATCGGGATCGGGGAAGACTACGCTTCTCAAGTTGCTCGCGAGCCTGCTGCAACCAACCGAGGGCGAAGTCCTCGTCGACGGTCGGCCGTTGCCGCGAACCAACGTCCGGCGTTACCGGTCGATGATCGGCGTCGTGCTGCAGGATGATCAGATGTTCGCCGGGTCGATTGGCGACAACATCAGCTTCTTCGCGGCCGATCACGACCCCGAACGTGTGGAGGCGTGCGCGAGGATGGCGGCCGTGCATGAAGACATCCTCGGTATGCCCATGGGATATGGTTCTCTGAGCGGCGACATGGGCACGGTCCTCTCAGGCGGACAGAAGCAGCGCGTGCTCATCGCGCGGGCGCTCTACCGTCGCCCCAGCATCCTGTTGCTTGATGAAGCCACCAGCCACCTCGACCTGGATCGCGAAAGTGAGGTGAACGGTGCGATACGCGGTCTGGAAATGACGCGCATCATTGTGGCGCATCGACCCCAGACCATTCTGTCGGCCGATCGCGTGATCGTGCTGGAGAAAGGCAAGATCGTTGGCGAGCGGCGCGTGGCGGACGCGGGACCCGGAACGCCGAAGCGAGTCGCGGGCACCAACGGCGCCGGCTTACTGACGGAATGGAAGCGCCGGGATGCGGGCGATGAGCTCGACGACGATCCGCCAGCGGTTCGCGAGGTGCTCGGCGAGATACACCGTCGCGACGTCGTCCGCGCCGAACTCACGATCGATTCCTGGGGAGAGTGAGCCCAGCGCTTACGTCTTCTTGCTGACCGCGGGCACGGTTAGGTGCAGTTCGCTGGAGACTTCATTCCTTGATCTTTACCGGACTCATCGCGCGTACCTGCGACACGTAGGCGCTGACCAGGCTTTCGTTGCCATCCGCGCCAATCGCGGACACGCCAAACACCCAGTCATCGATCGAGAGTCCTGGCAACACGAACTGCGTGACGTTTCCCACCACCTGTGCATGCTCCCAGCTGTTGCTCCAGGTGTCGCGCCAGTACAGCCGATAGCCAACCGCTCCGGGTACGACCGCCCACTGCAGGTTGGCGTCATAGCCCGATGGATTCCGCGTGAGCAGCACGGCACCGCGTTCGTTGGTCACGCGCGGCGCAGAGGGCGCCAACGCGAGCGACGCGGCACTGGCCGCGTTCACGCGAGCGTTCTGCGCCAGATACCGGAAGTCTACCCCTTCCAGTTTGTCTTCGGCATTGTGCTGACGGCCAAAATTCTCGTTGGCCTCGCGGAACACCACTGCGGGAAAGCCGTTGGCCGTGAATGACGAGTGATCGCTGCCGCGACCGAAGCGATCTTCCCGTGCCATCAGCCGAATGCGATGCGACGGCACATACACCGCCGCCACGCGATGGATGTAGCGTGCCAGCGAGCGCGACATATTGTCCTCGGGACCAAGCGAATAAATACGCACGCTCTTGCCATCGATCTGGCCGTTGCCGCCCAGGCTGTTGCCAATGATATCGTTGTTGAAGTTGGCGTCCACCACCACACGATCGGCGGCAATCTTTTGAGCGTGCGCCATGGAGCCAATCAACCCCTGCTCCTCGCCGGCCCAGCACATGAACACCAGCGTGGCGTCAAAGTCGATGCCGCTCTCGGCGAACACGCGCGCCAGCTCCATCGTGAGCACCGTGCCGCTGCCGTCGTCATTGGCGCCCGGCGCATCATTGTCACTGGCATCACGAGCGGGCTGCGTGCTGGTTGCGGTGCCGGCGTTCAGCGCCGTCTGACCGCCGCGCCCCAGGTTCACACTGTCGTAGTGGCCCGTAATGTAGATGCGACGCGGCGACCGACCGGGGAGCACGGCCATGACGTTGCGCAACTCGACATCCCGCGTAATGCGACCCTGCTGGGCGATTTGGTGTGTGTCGAACGACACCTGCAATCGTGGGCTTGAACGTTGGAGTTCATCATGAATCCACTGACGCGCCGCGCCAATGCCACGCGATGTCGAGGTGGCGTCGGACAGTGTCATACGTGTGCCGAACGACACCAGCCTGGTGTCGAGCTCACGCAGTCGTTGTTCTGAGACCGACGCCACAAGCTTCTGGATGCGCGGGTCGGCATCGGGCGCTGGCGCGCGTTGCGCAAGGGCGAGGCCCGTCCACGTGAGGGTCACGGCGACTGCCAGGCCCCCAACGAGCGTTGGCACGCCGTGGCGTAGCGCAGAATGCAACAGGTTGGGCATGTTCAATTCCCCGGCTTGCACACACGCTCAGTGTGTGCCTTGAGTTGATTCGGATAGAAGTACACGTCGCGCAGATCGCCGGCCGAGTAGCGAGCGCCCTGATCGTTGAAGTGTTTTGAGCCGATTACGCTGTTCAGATCGCCGGCGGTGACGGCGCGCGCTCGCACACTGTCCTTGCCGAAATCCACCACCGCGACAAAGCTATTGCCACTGGTCCCGTACCACTTCCTTGGTATTTGGATACGCCCGTGCCCCAAACGAAGCCAACGATCCCATAGTTGGCCGACGGGAACCGCACCGCCGTGCTGGGCGCGTTGTCGTCGAAGTTTGTACGTGCACTGGTCGCCACTTTGGGCTACTGTCTCAATGCATTCGTCGGTGCGATCGGCGGCGCTGGTGGTGTGCATCCACCCCGCAGTGCGGTTGAAGCCCTGATGGATGAAGAACTGGCCCCACGTAGCCGCGCCGTACGCATCGAGTCCTTCGTCGCTCGTCATCTGCAGCTCTTCGCGAAAGAAGAACGACGTGTGCGGATTGATCAGCAACAGTGCGCGCCCCGCTTTCGTGCCTCTCGGAGACACGGCCATGCCATTGGAGCCAGACGGTTCCTTTTCCACTGCATCATTAACAGCACGCGCCGCGTAGGCGACGCGAGCGGCGCGGTCGAAATCGCTGCCTGTGGTCATGCTGCTCAACTTCACCGGCCCGCTTCCATAGAACGCCTGCAACTGTGAGACGTTTACCTGATCGATGTCGTTGCCAATGCTGCCTTCGCTGAACGACAGCGCCATCCACGGTTCGAACGCCTTGATCACACGCGGCTTCATCTCGGGGTGTTTGGCGAGATAGAAGTTCAGTCCATCCGCCCACGCCACCATCAGCTGCTTTAAGAACGCCGGGCCGGACGCATAGATCTTCTTCATGGAGTCCGGATCGATGAACAGCTTCATCCGCAAATCGCGATAGATGGCGCTCTCCCCTTCCGCTTCGGCCGTGCGGCCGAGTGACGTGATAAGGTTCGTCTCGACACGGTTGAAGTCGTCCTCGGCCCAGGCGTACATGGCGCCGAACACCGCGTCGGCGTCTGACTTGCCACGCACATGCGGAATGCCCCAGTCGTCACGCGTGATGGTGACGTTGTCCGCATGTGCCTGCCAGCGCGCACGGTCGGCGGTGATTGGCTGGGTCGGCGTGTGGTACGCAAATGCTGTGACGAGGAGGAGTCCGAGTTTCTTCATCGGGAGACCAATCGGGGATGGCGCGCGCACGAGTGCCGTACGCGGGCGAAGCACCTGCTAGAATACGACGAAAGCCATCTCGTCGCTTGAGACACTGCGATTCTGGCACATGGGCTGCCCATTGTGGAAATCGCCCATAATGGGTTGCACAATGTCCGCGAATTGCGTAGGTTTACTCTGTACAAGGCACGCGTCTCCTCGACTCCGTGCCCTTCCGAGGGAGTCGCTATGGAAGTGGTCGCCGAAATGGAGCTCAAGAAGGACGCCAGGAACCGGGTCACGCTTCCCGCCGACGAATACGAGCGCTATTACGCCAAGAAGTTCGACGACGGCCACATCGAGCTCTACCCGCGCATTGTGGTCGACCCGACGATCTCGCGGCGCGCCTTGGCGGCAATGGACCGCAGCATGGCCAACTTCGCGCAGGGAAGCGTGGGCGAGCCCGTCGACGCCGACGCGCTGTTGGCTGCGCTCGGCGACGACTGAGCGGTGGAGCGCCACGTGTGAGCATGCCGTGAGTCTGCACCGTCGCGTCCCAATGCGGTCGCTTCATTCGGAGCGGCCGCATGCCGTTTGAGGTTCGCATGGGAGTCCCGGAGATGCGGGACCTCTGGAAACACCTCCAAGATGGCGCCGCCGTCGGCAGCTTGACTCGCGAGGAGCTCGAGCTTGCGAAGAAATTCGCAAAGGCGGTGCGGCACCTCGGCCTCACTCCGGCGCACCCGGGCCTCCACAGCCACGAGATCGACGAACTCACTTCGCGCTATAACGCCAAGGTCTTCCAGTCGTACCTGGAGAACAACACGCCGTCTGCTGGTCGCGTGTTTTGGGTCTATGGCCCCGAGCGCGGTCAGATCACTGTCATCGGCCTCGAACCGCACCCGGAAGACGCGAAGAGCGGGGCGTACTCGCGCGTCAAGCTCTCCAAGTTGCCGAAGCTTGCCGGTCAATAGCCGGTCGGCGGCTGCAAGAATAGAAGTTGGTCTTCAACCAAGTAGGCTCGCGCAAGGGTGTCGCGCCGATTCGAGCTCGGTGTGAAGTCGGGAACTCCCCCGCTTGGCCAGATCGTTGCGTGATCAGGCGCGCGGGAATATTTGATGCGTCCAGGCGACGTCACGGGCGCACATTGCCTCGTCAACCAGGAATTCATCAGCGCCTGGATGGAGGCTCCATGCTCGCCACATCGGCGTAGTGACGCGAATATCGACTGGGCGACGGCCTGTCGTCCGGCGATGATGTTCTCCGTGCAAGGTTGTTGCCTCCTCCCAGAATATTCCGCCAAGTCGAGCGCCACAAAGTCCCACGCCCCCCCCCGACGAACGAGGCCGGATGCGGCTCGGCGACAATTGGTGTGATCGCATGTTTCGGCGCGTGATGGGCGGCCTGTCGTGCCGCGAGTATGAAGCGGCGGCGGAAGCGTTCGGCCTCGCCAAGTCGAGTGTGTCGCGGCGGTTCATCGACGCGAGTGCGCACGCGTTGCGGCAGTTCCACGAGCGGCGGCACGATGACGCGGAGTAGCTCGTGTAGCTGCTCGACGGCAAGTCCTTCGCGCCAGATCAGGTGTCGTGGCGTTGGGGGTCACCACCACCGGGGAGAAACGCGTGTTGGGGTTGGTGCAGCGCGCGACGGACAACAAGCGCGTAGGCGCGGCGTTCCTCCGCGAGCTGATCGGCCGTGGCGATACCCTGCCGGTTCACGCACCATCAGGCGACCGCGTACCAACTCCGTGCGCATGCCGCGCGCGTTGTAGGAGACGAACTGATCAGCGGTCATCAGGTCGGTCGCGACAGGCATGCGGGCGGACCCCCGTGTAGTACGCGTGTGAGTCATGCGGCGAGGATACGCCGTTGCGTCATCACGTCGTCACCTCGCGCCACGAAAAAGCTACCATCGGCCCGCTCACCGCCGCTACTCGGCGCTGACGTGCCTCACTTACAGCCCCGTTCCATGAACAGCGTGCGGCTCGATGCCAGCCAGCTCGTCATCGGTAAGGGGCGACGCGGCGAGTGCCGTGACGTTCTGCTCAAGCTGAGCGACACTCGAAACTCCAACGAGTACCGAGGTAACCTGCGGCCAGCGAAGGATCCAGCTGAGGGCCAGCTGCGCCAACGACTGACCCCGCGACGCCGCAATGTCGTTGAGCGCCCGAGCCCGGCTCAGGTACTCGGCACCAATCCGTTCAGGCGCCAGGAATGTGCTCGTAGCAGCGCGAGAACCCGCAGGGATGGTGCCGTCCAGATAGCGATCGGTCAGCAACCCTTGGGCAAGCGGGGAAAACACGATCGAGCCGATTCCCTCGCGCTCGAGCACGGGAAACAGTCCGCGCTCAACATGCCGGTCGAACATGGAATAGCGGGGCTGGTGGATGAGCAGTCGCACGTTGTGCATCGCCAGCGCCGTGACCATCGCCTCGGTTTCCGTCGGGCTGTAACTCGAGATTCCAACGTAGAGGGCTTTGCCACTCGAAATGGCGTGGGCAAGCGCGCCTGCCGTCTCTTCAACCGGAGTGTTGGGATCAGGGCGGTGGCTGTAGAAAATGTCGACGTAGTCGAGGCCCATGCGGGAAAGGCTCTGGTCGAGTGACGACAACAGATACTTGCGCGAGCTCCATTCGCCGTATGGGCCTGCATGCATGTAGTAGCCGGCCTTGGTCGAGACTATGATCTCGTCACGGTGGGCGGCAAAGTCCTGCGAATAGATCTGTCCAAAATTTCGTTCGGCCGATCCGGCCGGAGGGCCATAGTTGTTCGCGAGATCGAAATGGGTGACACCAAGATCAAACGCGCGGCGCAGAATAGCGCGCTGGGTCTCGAGCTTTCGCGAATCGCCAAAGTTGTGCC
>JANOKE010000793.1:0-2467 GCA_031419135.1 Gemmatimonadaceae bacterium | reverse complement strand
GTTGCGCCGAGGACAAGGCCCATATCATACTTGCGCTCAGTGGACGCTCGTGTTGGACCATAACAAAGGCCCCGTGCGATCATGCGACGCTTACCACACCGGAGACAGTATGCATTCAATCTCCCGCATCATTTCGCTGGTCATGCTGACCGCCGCGCTCACGGCGTGTCCGGATCCAGCGCCCACGGCATCGGCCGGGCAGGCGTTGCTGAAGATAATCAATGCTTCCACGAGCCGCCGCATCACAGAGATCTACTACTGGAAGTGCGGCACCAGCACTCCCGGCGACAACCGTTTGATCGGCGGGGATGTCATCGAGCCGAACGGCAGTCGGATCTACAACGGCATTTCACCTGGTTGCTATAATGCCCGGACGAAATCGCTAAGCCTGACCGGCGCGGTGTTCACGGGCGAAACCACCGTCGACTTGAAAGCGAACCAGACGTTCGAATTGTCAATCTCCTGACGGTCGGCTCCTCTGACTCGGCAGAGGCCGGAGCAGTCGACTCATTTCGGCGTTGCGAAGTTGTCGCGTTTTCCTCCCGTGGGTTCTTTTGCGACGAGACTAAAACGTACCATAGCGTCCACGGCTTCGCCGGTTTCGCCAGCAACGTACCGTATCCATCACGACCGCGAACGATGGCAGACGCGCTATGGTCGGGGCTGCCAGAGACCCGTGAACGCCGTAGGAACACCGGGGAGTTGATGAAATCCAATTGGCAGCGAACTTCGCAGTACACGCGGAGAATCTCTCCACGCCATTCACTATATTCGCCTCGAGGTCAGCATGAGTAACATCAGCACCGTCGCGGACACCATGAGCACCGCGTTGGATAACAGCACCACCATGAGCAACTCCGGTAGAATCCAGCAACTCTACGAAGCGTTTGGACGCGGCGATGTTGCCACGATCCTGACCCAAGTCACTGACGACGTGGATTGGGACAACTCCCGCGTCGCGTCAAAGACCTGCCCGTGGAACGGGAACTTCAGCGGCAAAGCCAATCTGCCTGGCTTTTTCAAGGCCGTTGGCGAAGAGCTGAAGATCCGCGTGTTCGATGCACACACCTTCATTGAATCCGGCAACCGCGTGGCGGTGCTCCTGCGCGTCGAGAGCAATCTGACGAAGAATGGCCACGCACTGGAAAACGATGTGGTGCACGTCTGGGCGTTCGACGATCGTGGCCTGGTCACCAGCTACCGCCACTTCAACGATACGGGGCTGGAGTTGCAGGCTTGGAACGCCTAGGCCCTGGCGAATCGGTGGCGCCACCCCGAACACCCAATCATCAGTTTGGGGTGGCGTCGGCGAGATGTGCGAAACGGGACACGAAGGTCCAGCGTCACAGTCTTCGCGCCTGATCGCGTCCGACTCACCACCACTCACACTGCATTCATGACATGAACTCCCCCACACCGTCTCCCGCCACGGTGGGGTCTCGCCAGCACGTCGCCGTTCTCATTTTCGATGACGTCGAAGTTCTCGACGTCGCCGGCCCATTCGAGGTGTTCTCCCGGGTGCGCTTGACCGCGGGCGTCGAATCCCGCCGAAACGACGAGACAGCGCCCTTTCGCGTATTCACGGTCGCAGAACGCGTCGACATCATCACCGCCACCGGCGGCCTGCAACTGGTGCCGCAATTCGATTTCGCGCATGCGCCGCACGTCGACCTGCTGGTCGTACCGGGAGGCTTCGGAACGCGCCGACTGCTGGAGCATGCTCCCATTCTTGAATGGATCTCCACGGTCGCGTCAAGCGCGCAGTTGGTGACTTCGGTGTGCACTGGCGCATTGCTCCTGGCGCGCGCTGGGCTGTTGCGGGGGAAGCGTGCGACCACGCATTGGGGCGCCCTGGACGTGCTTGCATCGCTGGATCACACGATTCTGGTAGATCGCGAGCGCCGTGTTGTCGGCGACGGGCCCGTCACGTCGGCGGGAGTGTCGGCCGGTATCGACATGGCGTTATCGGTGGTCGAGACACTGCATGGCAAAACCGTCGCCGACGAAACCGCCCACTACATCGAGTTTCGCCGCGCGCCGTGATGCTGCGGGCCGGGGTGCTGGAACGCAATACCACGCACCACGCGGTCGCCCCGTGACTCGGAGCGACCGCGCACTATCGTTGAGCGACAACCAGGTACTACGGCACCTTTTTCGGCATTGCCTTCGGTTTCCAAAATGAGTCGGCGTCCTTCCACTCTTTTGGCACAACGCTCATTTCGACGCTTACCTTGAAGATATTCGTCTCCGACGACTGCTCGTACGCCTGAACGAGTAAGGCGTTCTTCTTTGCCCAGTCGACACCGAGCGCCGCTTGATATGCCGGGTCGGCGTGGGTCTTGGTATTGTCGTCGAGTTCGGCAAGTGACGTTCTCGCTGCGAATACGAAGTACGTGCCCGACGGCATGCCAAAGTTGACCTGATAAACGGCGTAACCATCTGCCAGCTTGGATTTCTCGTGGGCGGC
>JANOKE010000792.1:0-38765 GCA_031419135.1 Gemmatimonadaceae bacterium | reverse complement strand
CGCTGGCCACGCCACTCACCGTCGTCGTTACCGAGGCCTCCGGAAAGTCGGTCTCCGGTGCACGGGTTGACTGGGACGTCGGCGTGGGCGCTGGCACCACCTCACCGTCCTCCTCCACTACCAACAGTGACGGCGTCGCGCAGACCACCTGGACACTTGGAACGGTGGCCGGCACCCTTCGCGTCTCGGCTCAGGTCGGTGGCCTCACGCCAGTCCTGTTTACCGCCACCGCCGTGGCCGGTGCGGCCGCCATTGTTGTTGCGACCCCCGACAGGGCCTACCTCGGCGTTGGCGACACCATTCGCATTCGGGCAACGGCACGCGACCAATTTGGCAACGACGTCAGCACGCAGGCCATCACCTTCTCGGCCCCCGACGCGGCCGTCGCAACGGTCGCGTCCACCGGATTGGTGACTGCCGTTGGTCAAGGAACGGCGCGCATCGTGGCCGATGCAGGAGGCAAGGCCGACACGGTCGCCATTTCGGTAGGACCACCCGGCACTTCGGCGTGCGGGCCGGTCGTTGCCCGAACGCTCGTCGTAGGCGAGGTGTTTTCGCCCGAGGGCGATTCCGCCGGAGCGCGCGCCTGTCTCGCCGCACCCGTTGGTATCAACGCCGAGTATGCCCTCACCCTCATTTCGACGTCCACGTCCTTCAGTTCAGTCACCTCACTCGACGTATTCTCAACCGGCAACAGCGGCCCCACTACCGCCGCCCTTGTGGCCAATCTGAGTGACGCGCGCGTTGCTCCCAACGCGCCGATGCTCGATGTCGATGTACTCGTGGCGCGACAGGCGGCCGCCAACGCGCCCCGCGTGGCCGAACTCGAGCGGCGCACCGTCGAGCGACGCGATCTCACACCCCTCGTGCAGGCCGCGCGCGAGTGGCACGCCGAACGCCAGAGTGTTGCGGCGTTTACCAGCATCGCCGATCTCAAGGTGGGTGATGCCATTACGCTCAACGCCAATGCCAACAAGGCCTGCAGCGATCCCACCAATCGCGTTTCACGTGTCGCCGCCGTCGGCGAGAAGTCCATCGTTGTCGTCGACAACGAGAACCCCACCGGCGGCTATTCCGATCCCGAGTACGTCTCGATTGCAGCCACCTTCGACACACTGATCTTTCCGATGGATACGACCGCCTTTGGCGCGCCGACCAATGTGAGCGGTCGTGGCAAGATCATTCTCTTCTTCACGCGCAGCGTCAACTCGTTGACGCCGCCGTCAACGAACAGCTACACCATCGGCGGATTCTTCTTCGCCCGCGATCTCTATCCCAAAACCGCGCGCAACGGACTCGCCGCCTGCGCGTCATCCAACGAAACGGAGATGTTCTATCTGCTGGTGCCCGATCCCGATGGCACGGTCAACAACAACAAGCGTTCCAAAGCCGAAGTCACGACACTCAACCTCGGCACGATCAGCCACGAATTCGAGCATCTCATCAATTCCGGTCGGCGCCTGTATGTGAACACCACCGCCGTCCCCAACGAAGAGACGTGGCTGGACGAAGGACTCGCGCACACCGCCGAAGAGCTGCTGTATTACCGGATTTCGGGTTTCACGTCGCGCCAGAATCTCACGCTCGCGCTGGTGTCACAGCAGTCCACGCTGTTCAGCAACTACGCGTCACAGAACTTCTCGCGGTTCTACACCTTTCTCATCAATCCCGAACTCAACTCGCCATACGCACCCAACGATTCCCTCGCCACCCGGGGTGCCACGTGGAACTTCCTGCGCTTTGCCGCAGGACGGCAGGGCGCGTCGGGCGAAGCGGCCTTCTATCGCGCGCTCGTGAACTCGACCACGGTGGGACGCACCAACTTGTCCAACGTCCTTGGTGGCACCGCCCAGTTTGCAGACTACTTGCGTGACTGGACCGTATCGCTGATCGCCGATGACTTCAATACGGCAACCACGGCCGCACTCGATGTGCGTTACGTTTTCCCGGCGTGGAACTTTCGCAGCATCTACCCAGGACTGCGCTTTGGCGGTGGCTCGGCGCTGGGAGTGTATCCCATCAACGCGCGGTCACTGCAGAGCGGCGCACCACAACGCATCACCCTGGCTGGTGGCACAAGCAGCTACGTCCGCTTTGGGTTGCCATCCGGGCGCAGCGCACTGCTCAGTCTCGCGTCCAACGGTGCGGCGCTGCCGTCGACGATGCGCCATGCCATTGTGCGGCTACGTTGACTGAGTAGGCAGCAGGAAGTCAGCTTCTTCGTTTCAGCTTGATCTCGAACAACTTCGACCAAAATTTGCCGGTCACGAAGTAGCGATCTTTGCTGGCGTCGTAGGCAATGCCGTTGAGCACGTCTTCCTTGCCCGATCGATCCATGGCGGACAGGATCCCGGACAGATCGATCCAGCCCACAACGTTGCCCGTGTTCGGATCGATGCGGGCCACCCGATCGCTCTGCCATACGTTCGACCAGAGCTCGCCCTTTATCCATTCCAGCTCGTTCAGCCCCTTCACATCCGTCCCATGGTCGGTGACGGTGATGCGCTTCTGTTCGGCAAACGTATTCGGATCACGCCACCGAATGGTGGGTGTGCCGTCGCTCATGATCAGCGACGTGCCGTCAGTGGTGAGTCCCCACCCTTCGCCCTCGTACGTAAACTCGCCCGATGGTGTGAATGTCTTCCAGTCGTAGACAAACGCCTTGCCGGTGGTCCAGGTAATCTCGTACAGCCTTGAACCAAGAATCACCATCCCTTCACCAAAGTGCGGCGCGGCCAGATCACGCTTGCGAATCACCCGACCGGTTGCCAGCTCCACTTCGCGAATGCCTGACGTGCCCACCTCACCGGTACTTTCGAACAACCGATTATCGTGCCACTGCAATCCCTGCGTGAACGCCAACGGATCGTGCGGATAGGCCGCGACAATCTCAAAGGCGTACGTCGGCGTGCGGGCGGACGTGGTGGAATCCGACAGTGACGGGCGGTCAGCGGCCGGCACCTCCTTGCCACACGCACCGAAAGCACCGGCCGTCGCGAAAAACCCGATGGTTGCGAGCAACACCGCCGCGGCGGCGGCACGGGAACGACGCAGTGCAGTCAGGATGGCCATGAAACGCTCGGGCGTGAACTCAGGATTGCAGCGACGAGACTGAAAGCTACTGCGATCAGGTCACCGATGGAAACGGTCGCGCATCTGTTTAGGAAGTACTCTCTACTGCAGTAAGAAGTACTGCCTACTGCAGTAAACAGTACTTCCCCCTTCCCCCTTCCTACTTCCTACTTATCCACCCACGCGCGAAGCGCCTGAAGCAACGCCACGAGATCGGTCAGCTGATGATTGGCATTGAGACCGCTTGGACTGGGCAATACCCACAGCGCTGCCTCGCCAATGCGCTCCGCCTGCAGACCCAACGTGGCCCTGGGTCGTGCGAACGCCAAGCGATAGGCACCAATTCCCAGAAACGCGATCACGCGCGGATGGTATTGCGTCACGGTTGCCCGCAGCCGTTCAGCACCCGACACGTACTCCTCGGGTGATAGCTCGGCCGCGGTCGCGGTAGTGCGCGCCACCATGTTCGTAATACCGATGCCAAGCGAGAGGAGTTCGCGCTCTTCCCACGGCGCGAACTGTCGGGGCGTGAAGCCTGCGCCAAACAGCGCCGGCCAGAAGCGATTGCCCGGTCGACCGAAATGATGTCCGAGTGCGGCGGTATATAAACCGGGATTGATCCCGCAGAACAGCACGCGCAAACCCGGCGCAATGAGGTCGGGCACAGTTCGATCGATCGCGGCGGCCAGATCGGCTTTCGTTGGTTTCTTCGGTACGCTCACCGTTGAAAACCCAGACGACGGACTCATGGCTTTGCCGTCTTCCCCGCCGCCAACTCCCCTTTCAGCGCCGCAATCGCCGTCAACGCCTGCATCGGGGTCATGTTGTCGGGCTCGAGCGCCGTCACCGCATCGGCCAGGCGGGTCATTGCCGGATCCACTGCGGTCAACGGACTTGCTTCGCCAAAGAAGCCCAACTGCGCCGTCGGCACGTTCGGTCGCACCATGTGGGGTCCGCGACGCGTGGCGCTCCGCGGCACCGCGTGCGTTTCGGTGGTCAGTCGCGCCGCCATCTGCTCTCCCTCACCCTCCAGCAGCGCCAGCACTTCCTTCGCTCGCGTGATAACCGCGGGCGGCAGCCCCGCCAGTCGACCCACCTCGATCCCGTAGCTGCGGTCGGCTCCACCGGGCACCAGCTTGTGCAGGAACAGCACCTGATCGCCAACCTCGCGCACTGCCACGGTAAAATTGCGCACCGCTGGCAGTTCGTTGGCCAGTTGCGTGAGCTCGTGATAGTGCGTTGCGAACACGGTTTTGCAGCCGATAACGTCGTGCAGATGTTCACTCACACTCCAGGCAATCGACACCCCGTCATACGTGCTCGTGCCACGGCCAATTTCGTCCAGCAACACCAGCGATCGCGCCGTCGCGGTGTGCAAAATGGCACTCGTTTCGCTCATCTCCACCATGAACGTGCTCTGTCCGCGCACCAGATTGTCGCTGGCGCCCACACGCGTGAACAGTCGGTCAACAACGGGCAACCGCGCGCGACGTGCCGGGACATACGCGCCAACTTGCGCCAGGAGTTGAATCAGTCCGATCTGCCGCAGGATCGTGCTCTTGCCGGCCATGTTGGGTCCGGTCAGCACAATCAGTCGTGCATCCTCTGACAACACGAGATCATTGGGGATGAACTTCTCGCGCGCCATCATGCGCTCGACCACTGGATGCCGGCCCCCGGTGATTTCCATGTCGAACCCGTCGTGCAATTCAGGGCGCGAATACTGCTCGCGTTCGGCCACGTCCGCAAACGCACCCAGCACGTCAATCGTTGCCACGCGTCGCGCCACCGCTTGCCAGCGCGCAATCGCCAGCCCGGCTTCCTTACGCAGCGCCTCAAACAGTTCACGTTCACGCGACTCAATGCGATCGGCGGCCGTGAGCACCTTTTCCTCATACGTCTTGAGCGCTGGCGTGACGTAACGCTCGGCGCCGGTGAGCGTCTGGCGACGTTGATAGTCGTCGGGCACCAGATGCTTGTTGGCGTTCGAGATCTCCAGATAGTATCCGAACACGCGGTTGAATCCGACCTTGAGTGACGAGATACCGGTGCGGGCACGCTCGTCTGACTGAATCGCGCCGATCGCATCTTTCCCGCCATCGCGCAGCGCGCGCAACTCATCGAGCTCCGTATCGATGCCCGGCGCAATCGTGTCTTCATCACCGATGGCCAATGGCGGACGCTCCACCAGCATGCTGGTGAGCCGCGCCGCACAGTCCGCGCCGTCGTCCCACTCGGTCAACATCAGCCCCAATACGCCACTCGGGACCGATCCTCGCGATGCATGTTCGCGCACACCTTTCGCTGCCTGAGCAACGCGTGGCAAGCGCGCCAACGAATCACCCAGCGCGCGCAGCTCGCGTGGCGTGGCGCGACCGGCCGCCGCCTTGCTGGCCAGCCGATCGATATCACGCACCCCATCCAGCGCTTCGCGCAGCGCCGCTCGCCCCACCGCGTCGCGCACCAGCGCCGTCACCGCGTCGAGTCTTTGTTCGATGGCGGCACGGTCCATCAGTGGTGCCAGCAGCCATTGACGCAGGAGTCGCTGTCCCATCGGGGTGGTCGTGCGATCGAGAACGGATAGCAGCGTGCCCGCCAACTCTCCCCCGCGCAATGATTCCACCAATTCCAGATTGCGACGCGTCATTTCATCGAGCGGCATCACGGTGCCCGGACGTTCAACGATTGGCCGCGCCAAATGCGGCAGGCCTCCCGGCTGCAACTCGCGCAGATAGCGCAGCAGCGCGCCCGCCGCACCAACGGCGGCACCGTCACCAGAGCCCAGCCCAAAGCCATCAAGCCCGCGAACATCGAACTGTCGCGTGAGCTCATCGGCGGCCATCTGTGCGTCAAACTCCCACGGCTCGCGCTCCGTCACCAGCGCCTGATCGGCCGCCAGCAGCGCACACGCCATCGCGTCGTCGGCACCACCACGCACCACCAACAGTTCACGCGGTGCAAGCCGCGCCAACACGGCAGGGGCATCGGACACGGACACGATCGCGAGTCGCAGTTCACCGGTGGACAAATCGGCAGCGGCGATCCCGATATGAGCGCGGTCGCCGTCGCGCGCCGTGTCGCGCCCGGACGCGATGGCACACACGTAGTTCGCGCGCGCGCCATCCAGCAGATCATCGGCGAACACCGCGCCCGGCGTGATGGTCTCGACGACTTCGCGCTTCACCAGCCCCTTCGCGAGCTTCGGATCTTCCACTTGCTCGCACACCGCCACGCGATGCCCCTGGCCCACGAGCCGACGCAGATACTCCGCTGCCGCCTTCACCGGGATGCCGGCCAACGGCACTTCCGCCGCACCGCCATTGTTACGCGCCGTAAGCGTCAGGCCCAGCACGCGCGACGCCGTTTCGGCATCGTCGTAAAACATCTCGTAGAAGTCGCCCATGCGGAAAAACAGAATCGCATCCTGATGACGCGCCTTGATCTCCCGATACTGCTGCATGAGCGGCGTGGCCGCCCCACTCATTGAGCCAACTCCGTCACGAAGCCGCCCTGCCCCTGCTTCTTGAGCCGCGCCAGCATCGCCGCCGCGTCGGCGCGCGTGTCATAGCGTCCAACACGCACGCGAAAAGGTTTGCGATCACCGTCAACCCGAGCCTTGAGTCCGCGCTTCGCCACCCGTGTCACCAACGCATTGGCCTGCGCGCGCGTGTCGTACGCCGCTAACTGCACACTGAAAACTGCAGTTTTTGGTACTGCAGTTGCTGGCAGTGCAACCGCAGTTGAAGTACCCCCAACTGCAGTGGCAGTACCCGCAACCGCAGTGGCAGTACCCCCAACCGCAGTTGCCCCTACCGCCGTTAAGCATCTCAACTGCAGCTCATCAACCTGCAACCGCATTTCGCCCTCCGGCACCGTGTCGGCCTGCACTGTGCGCACCATCTCACAGCCTCGCGTGAAGTCCCGTTCCTCGAAAAAGCTTCGGACAATCCACACCATCGCTTTGGGGCGCTGGGCAGACTCCGGGAAGTCAAGCAGGAGGCGTTCGAAATGCACGCGCGCGACCGCCGGTCGTCCGCGCAGAATTTCGAGTTCGCCCAGGCGCAACAGTGACTCCGGCACCCGCGGCGACAGCGGGGCATCTACCACGAGGTGTTTCCAGTCACGCTCCCCGTCAGCCACCCGCTCGCTCAACACGGCTCGCCAGTACAGCGCCTCCGCCAAATCATCGGACGATGGTGCCGCACGCGCGACCAGTGAATCGAGCAGAGCGCGAGCCGCAGTACCATCACCACCGTCTACCATGCTTCGGGCCCGACCCACCGCCGATATCATCC
The DNA here is from genome assembly GCA_031419135.1 of Gemmatimonadaceae bacterium. Lineage (GTDB taxonomy): Bacteria > Gemmatimonadota > Gemmatimonadetes > Gemmatimonadales > Gemmatimonadaceae > Gemmatimonas. The sequence goes on along the minus strand of JANOKE010000792.1, from coordinate 31,398 downwards.
CGGCCGACGCCTGCGCGTCGACTCGCGAGGCGCCCACCAACACGAGCACGGCGCCTGCCAACACGTGCGCGGCGCCTGCCAACACGTGCGCGGCGCCTGCCAACACGTGCGCGGCGCCTGCCAACACGTGCGCCGCGCCAACCGGCAGTTGGCGCATCATGCGGCACTCCGGCGCCGGCCGCGCAGCGCGCACAACGACAACACAAGCGACAGCAGCGTTTGCTCCGCAGTCGACACGGTGGTCTCCTTGAGAGCGATATCCGCTTCCAGCAACAAGGTCAGCGCCCGTTCGCACGCCGCCGTGCTCCACTGATCGGTAACCTTGGTCCACGCCGAGGCGGCCTCACTCCACGGTCGACCAGGATATCCACCCGTCTCCTTCAGGAACGCAAAATATTCCGACGGCAGGCGATTCGTTGGCGTACCCGCATCGCGACGTGCTCGGCCGAAAGACAGCGCGAACGCCTGCGTGCTCAGCATCATCACGACTTGGACCGCCGACACCTTGGGTTGTCCGAGCACGTGCGTAACCAATGGGATCGCCGCGGCCGCATCCTGTCGTGCAACCGCGTCGAGCAGGTCCGTGACGGTCTCACCTCGGCGCACACCCACCACGGCCGTGACGGCGTCGACATCGATCGGTGGTTCGGCACTCGGAGCGGTCGTGTCATTCGCCCCATAACGCCCCCGTTCATGAGCACCTCGCACGTAGCTCGCACACTTGTCGAGTTCGGCCTCCAGCAGTTGCAGGTCGTTGCCTACCGCCCGTTGCAGCAGCTCCGCCGCATCGTCGGCAATGCCTATCGACAGCACCGTCGCAGCGTGGTGCGCAATCCATTTGCGAACGCGTTCGGGTGACAGCGGCGCGAACTCCAGTGGCGTACTCGCTTTCACCAGCGCGACATCAGGCTTGGCGCCAGTGAGACTGGTGAGCAACAGCAGCGTGTCGCTCGCTGGTCGCACGAGGTAGCGATCGAGCTGCGTCCGTGCCCCTTTCTTCAGCGACGACACATCACGAATCACCACCGCGCGGCGTTCGGCCAGCATCGGCGGTGTGGCCAACAAACTGCTCACGGCCTCGGCATCGAGATCACCACCGCGGCGGATCTCGCAATTGAAATCGCGCGAAGACGGTTCGATCGCCGCGTTCAGCAATTCATGCACCGCAACGTCTTTCAGGTAGTCGTCGTCGCCATACAGGTAATACACCGGCGCAAACGCTCGCGATTGCACGGCCGCTAGCACCGTGCGTTGCGGTGAGGCCTCACGGGCCGATGGGGTTGAGCGTTCGGTGCGAGGCGGCATGATCCCAAAGATACGTCGCCCGGCACCACCACCGAAACGCGCTACCGGCCTTTGCTGCGAGCCTTGATTAGCGGCCGTCCAGAATCATCGAAAAACCAGCATTCACGAACTGCGACGGCATATCATCGATGAGCAGCGCCGCTGGCCAAACGGGACTTCCCGTGGACATCGCCTGAAGCAGGGCTGGCGATACATAGCGGATTTCGGGGCGAACCGGCTCCGTCGCAATCACTGGCTCCATCGCGATCAGCGGGGCCTCAGCGGGCATGGCACCACGCCACACGAGCGCGCCAAACACCGCGCTGGCGGCAATCGCGACGAGCACGCGTGGCGAACGCCAACCAGACGGAAAGCCCAGAATGTCGGTCTCTCGGCGCCGACGGGTTGCACGACCCTCATCCGGCCGGCCAGCCGTATCGCGTTCCGCCATTCGCTCCTGTCGGCATTCCGCAAGACGGGCCTGCAAGCGTTCCTGAAACGCCATCGATGGCTCGATGGATGGCATGCTTCTGGCCACCATCAGCGACCGACGAACCATGGTATCATGAGCCGCGCACACGTCGCACGACAGGATGTGGCACTGGGCCGCGGCCATCTGATCGCCCGACAGCGTATCGTCCAGATACGACAGGTGGTGTTTGCGGAAACCTCGACAATCGATCGGAGCCATCAACCGCGTCATCGTTTGTGGTTCGGGAAGGGTGTGCGCGGGCAAGTCGACCCGAGGAGCACGCACGGCAGGATACCCGCTGAGTGAAACGCGGTTCCGGCTCGCGCCTGCAGTACCGATACGCGTAACCCCCCGCCGAGGCAATCCCGGCGAGGGGCTTTCTGACTTCTGGGATCTCCGCGTGACCAGGCAGGGCCCGCGTCAGCCCACGCGCGCTAACGCACCAGCGCTAACGCACCAGCGGGGCGATGATATCTGCGAAGGCCGTCCGCGCCCGGTTCAGGCGCGACTTCACGGTGCCCAGGTTCACGCCCGTGATCTCGGCGATCTCCTCGTACGACTTGCCTTCCAGTTCGCGCAGAACGAACACCTCTCGGTGATGCGACGGCAGCTTCGATACCGATTGTTCCACCATCTCACGCAGGTGGCGCTTGCGGAACAGGTCGTCGGGGCGTGAGTGCACATCCTCGAACTGCAACGGACGCTCATCGTCCTCAAACTTCGCCTTGATGGTCTGGAAAAGCACCAGCGGATTGCGCGACCGATTGCGCAACTCGTTCTTCGCCAGATTCGAGGCGATCGTGTAGATCCACGTCGAGAACTTCTTTGAGCGATCGAACCGACTGATATGGCGGTAGACACGGATGAAGACTTCCTGCACCAGGTCTTCCGCGCGGTCTCGGTCGCCGATGGTGCGATACACGAAGTTCAGCAGCCGCCCTTGGTACCGGTCGACCAGCTCTTCAAACGCACGTTCCTCACCCCCGAGAAACGCGGACACCACCTCGCCATCGTCCAGCGAGCGCAGGTGCTCGCGCACCGGCACGGGCTGAGAAAGCTGGGTTGTGAGCGTACGAGCAAGTTCGGCCATCAGTCGAGCCCTCCTCCTGCAGTGATGTGAACGCTATTCACAGCGCCATCGGGACAGCCACCGGACGTTCCGGCTGCTCGTCGCGCTACGCACCCACCTATTAAGCACACCTCGTGCCGCGCCGGGAACCCTCCGGAACACTTTGGAACACAATTCTCCAAATACATACGGAGAAATGGTTTAGCAGGTCCGTGCCGCTCGTCACTCTCTACGACGCTCATCCGAAATCGGATCTTGTTCCCGAATAGTGGACACTCTTCGAGGACAATACCATACGCTGAAGCGAGCTCAGCCTATCCGAAATACCGCCGCATGAAGCAGGGCCAGCGCCGTTTTGGCATCCTGGATCTCTCCCTGTTCGATCATGGACAGTGCCCGAGACAGCCTGGTTGGCACCAACTCCATGAACTCGTCGGCTTCCCGGTGTGATTCTCCTGCCGAAAGCCCCGTGGCGAGAAACAAGTGGATCTTCTCGTCGGTGAATCCCGGCGTCGTATACATGGTGAACAGCTGTTCGACACGTTCCGCACGGTATCCGGTTTCCTCGGACAATTCGCGATGCGCGCATTCCAATGGGGATTCCCCGGCATCCAATCGACCCGCCGGGATTTCATAAAGATAACCGTCTGCCGCGTAACGGTACTGGCGAATCAGCAAAACCTGCGGATCGTCGTCGCTGTCCAGCAGCGGCACCACGGCACTGGCACCCGGATGCCGGATCATCTCCAGCGAGCCGATCGACCCGTCGGGAAACCGAACCTCGTCGATATCCAGTGAAATTACCCGCCCACTATAGACTCGTCGGCTGGACACCTGGCCCGGATCGGTCACCGGCCCGCCTTCCTGGTTACCCGCTTCTTCACCTTGGTCGCGCGCCGTTCTGCCACATGCGGATGACCCAATCCACCCGTGGACACCTTCTTCCGCGGTTTGCGCGGCTTCGGCACGTCGTCTCCGGCCAACCACTTCCTCACGGTCGCTTTCAGATAGCGCGGGACCAGCAAGATTGTCCCGCGACACTTCGCCGAACTACAGCGGCAGGCATAGTAGCGAATGTCTTCCGGCTCGAATTCGTCCTGCCACTCGAATCGATAGTCGTACACGAGTTCCGTTTCCGGCTTGATCGCCTTGACGGCCTTGATCCAGACCCGCCCGTTATCGATGACCGATTCGCAGTTCGGATCGCATGCGTGATTGAGATAGCGTGCATTGCTCCCGCCGTAGCGCGCATCCAGCACGGTGTCATCGTCCAGCACGAACAGAAACGTATGATGACGGCCGTTGTTGTCGTCATAACGGCGATCGGCTTCCTCATGGGAAATATGCTGGCCGATGTATTCGTCGACGCGCTGGCCCTTACGAATGGGGCGAGTGGCGAACGCGCCGCGTCCTTGAATGCGGGAACGACGCACCTCGTACAACGGCGATTTCTTCCTGGTGGTGCTTCGGGTCTTTCTGGCGGGCACTGGTGGCGGGCAAGGGACAGATGAATCAGGATCGTCGGTGAGACGGCTCGATCAGCGCCTCGGCGTCGGACGGATCGTACACCGTCACCGGTCCCGCGCCAAGCGCAGCCAGTGATTCGCGAATCGCGTCGGCATCACCAACCACCACCGCCTGCAGTCTTGAGGGATCGAGATGCTCTCTCGCCACGCGAAGCACGTCGTTCGCGGTCACGCCGCGAACGCGCTCCCGATACGTATCGAAGTAGTCGCTTGGCAAACGGAAGATCTCCACATTGGCCAGCCCGCCGGCTACGGCGGCGGTCGACTCGAATCGAATCGGAAACACGCCAATCAGGTAGCTGGTCGCCAACGACAGCTCCGCCTCGCTGACCGGCGTTTCCCGTATGCGCGTGAACTCCGACATGATCTCGCGCAGGGCATCGGCCGTCACGGCGGTTTCTACGGCGGTTGAAATTTCGAACGGACTCGCCGCGCGACGCCAGTCGAATGCCGAATGCGCGCCGTAAGTGTACGCGTGCTGTTCGCGCAGGTTGAGATTCAGGCGCGACGAGAACAGGCCGCCCAGAATGGCGTTCATCACCACCAGCGGAAAGTAGTCGTCGTGCGAGCGCCGAACCGCCACATGCCCCACGCGAAGTTCCGACTGCGGTGCATCGGCCTTGTGCACGATGTGCACGCGTGCGTCGGCAAACCGCTGTGCATCAACGGGCTCCGTCACGGGCACGGCGTCGCCGCTCCACTCACCAAGGCTGCGCGCGGTTTGTCGCACGGCCTCGTCGATCGTGATATCGCCGACGATGATCAACGCGGTGGCAGCAGGCCGGTAATGCGCGTGGTGGTGGCCCACAATGCGCTCCCGCGTCACGCGCTCGATGCTCGCTTCATCGCCGCCTGCCAGTCGAGCGAAGCGCGATGTCGGCGCGTACAGCACGCGCGAGAAGAATACATCGGCCAATCCCCGCGGCTCGGCGCGCAACTGCGCCAGATCGGAGAGTCGTTCGGCGCGCAGCCGTCCCAGTTCGTGCTCGGGGAACGACGGATCGCGCAGCACCTCGGCCAACACCGAGAAGCCATCCTCGACACGCGACGCGAGCGCCGTCAGTTGCACGATCGCGGAATCCCAATCGGCGCCCGTGTCGAGCGTGCTGCCCAGCATCTCCAGCCGTTGAGCCAATTCCAGTGACGACATGGTTCCCGTGCCTTCGTTCAGTGCACGCGTGGTGAGCTGCGCAACGCCCTCGCTGTCCAGAGGATCCCCAGTGGCACCGGCTTCGATGACCGCCAGAATCGTGACCACAGGGTACGCGTGAATGGGCGCGATCAGCAGGCGTAAGCCGTTGGGCAGGACTCGTGTCTCGAAGTGCGGGAATCGATACGCACGCGGTGTTCCGGCTGCGGGACGCGCGGGCGCCGGTGACAGGTCGTTTGCGACCAACGGCGTCGCGCTCACGCGATCACCGCCGCGTTGGCCATGCTCTCTGCCGTCGCGAGAACCTGGTCGGGCGCCGGCACGTACAACAGCAGCGCACGATTGTCTGGCCCCAGTCGTTCCCGCGCCAGTAACGAAACGTCGGCCGCAGTGACGGCCTGATAGCGCTTCACCTGTTCATTCGCCAGGCTCGCGTCGCCGAAATACGTCGCGAAACGCGACAACTGATCGGCGCGTTCGGCGGCCGATTGCAGCCCCGTAACGAAACTGGTTTCGATCAGCGCGCGCGCGCGCGCTACTTCGGTTTCGGTGACGCCGTCCTGATGGATGCGATCCAACTCGGCCATCACCGCGTCCTCGAGTCGCTGAGCCGACACATCACCATGTGCCGTGGCATCGACGATCAACAAGTCGCTGCCTTTCGCCAGGTCGTACGTGAACGCACTGGCCTGCGACGCCACACGCTGGTTGCGCACCAACGATTGCTCCAGACGGCTGCCGGTGCGGAGTCCAAGAATCGCCGCCGCGAGACTGGCCGCATAGTAACCGTCGCTGCCGAATACGGGTGTCCGACAGGCCACGAAGAGGCGCGGCAAGGCGATGGCATCGCTCACCACTTCGCGTGGCGTCGTGCCAAAGGTGGCCGACACGGTCATGTCACGCAGCGCCGGTCGCGGCGCGCCTGACGGGATCGGCCCAAAATACTCGGCGATCAGACGTATCGCCTCGCCGTGATCGAGATCACCGGCGATGGTCAATACAGCGTTGTCTGGTGTGTAGTACGTCCGAAAGAAGTCTGCGACATCCTCCAGTGATGCGTTCGTCAGGTGCTCCATCGAGCCGATCAGCGAATGGTGAAACGGGTGCGTTTCGGGAAAGCACAGCGCCGGCAGCTTTTCCCACCACGTGCCATAGGGCTGATTGTCCACCGACCAGCGCCGCTCGTTTTTCACCACATCGCGTTGGGTATCGAGCTTCTGTTGTGTCAACCCGGGGAGAAACCGCCCCATCCGATCGGCTTCCAGCCACAGCGCCAGGGCCAACTGATTGGACGGAAGCGTTTCGTAGTAGTTGGTCCGATCCAGCCAGGTTGACCCGTTCAGCGTGCCTCCGGCCCGCTGTACCAGTTCAAAGTGTTCGTTCGCCTCAACCTGTTGCGAGCCCTGAAAGAGCATATGTTCGAAGAGATGAGCAAAGCCCGTACGCTCCAGCCGTTCATTGGCCGAACCTACGTGATACCACAGATTGACTGCGACGATGGGTGCCGTGTGATCTTCCGAGAGGACCACTTGCAGGCCATTCGCGAGACGGTAGCTCTCGACAGGGATGCGCATCCGACAATATTGGTAGTGCGCGCAGCAAAGCGGTAACCCTCGCGCCCTCGTTCTTTCCTATGACTCCCCCCGAGATGCTTCAAACCAGAACGCCATCGATGGTCCGCCAATTCACGGCTGCTGTTGTTCTGGCGTTCGCGATGCAGGCGTGCGGCGGCGGCGATGGGCCACCGGTGCCAACCACGTTCACAACGACGGGCGGCAGCACGTCGCAAGTCATAGGCACGGTCGCCACGCTCGCCAGCCCCGAACCGAAAGTGCAAATCCTCGATGCCAAAGGCATTGGTATCAAAGGCCTGCGCGTTCGGTGGCGCGTCGGCGCGAGCAGCGGCGTCGTTATCAGCGACTCGTCACTCACGGACGTTTCCGGCATCGCCTTATCGAGCGGATGGAGTTTTGGCACCGTCGCTGGTACGCAGACGCTCACGGCGTCGGCAGACGGCGTACCGGTTATCACATTCACCGCACAGGTAGGACCGGGAGCGGTCTCCAGTCTCGTACGCCTTGGTCCGGGAACGCAGCAGGCGTCGGTAAACACACCCGTGCCGCTTCCACCATCGGCGCGCGCCGAAGATACCTTCGGAAATATTGTGCCGGGCGTCGCCGTCCTGTTCAGCGTCGCTACGGGCGGCGGATCGATCATCGGCGAACAGCAAACCACTGATCAAAACGGAATCGCAACAGCGGGTGGCTGGAGGCTCGGCCCGATCGCGGGACAGCAAATTGCGCGTGCGACGGCGCTCCCTGCGTCGCAGGCTGCGTTTTCGGCTACCGCCCTTGCGGGTCCCGCAGCGGACTTGGTGAAGGTGGCGGGAGACAATCAGGACGCCGTGCCCGGGTTCGCCGTTGGTATCTCACCCGGGGTTCGCGTCATCGACGCGTTCGGTAATGCGGTGGGTAACGTGCCGGTCACGTTTACCCCCGGGCCGAACTCCGGCACCGTGCTGAACGGCACGGTGGCAACCGACGCGGCAAACGGCATTGCGTTCGTCGGCAGTTGGATCATCGGAAACGGGCCAACGCCAACGCTCGTCGCTACCTCGTCGTCACTCCCCGGCAAGTCGGTGACATTCAGTGCGGTGGTCGTGTCCTCAGCCTTCTTCATCGTCGTTCGATACGTGGGCGATCCCCCGAGCCTTGCACAGCAGCAATCGGTGGCGCGCTCGGTGGCGAAATGGAGGAGCTCGATCGTTTCTTCGAGCGGTGTCTCGCGGCAAACGCTATCGATGGGTAGCTGCGGACGAACATGGATGCCGGCCGTCGACACGATCGTCACCAACCTGCTTATCTTCGCCAATATCGGACCAATCGATGGTGTTGGCGGGGTGCTGGGCAACGCCAATCTCTGTCGGTTGCACGACACCGGATTGGCGGCCGTCGGCACGATGCTGTTCGACAGCGCCGATCTGGCCGATCTCGAAGGGCGTGGGTTGACCGACGCGGTGATCACGCACGAGATGGGGCATTCGCTTGGCATCGGAACACGCTGGTCGGCGTCGGGATTCCTGACCGACGGGGGCGGCGCTGATCCGATCTTCACGGGCCCCGTCTCCCGCGCGCAGTTCCTGGTCATCGGTGGAGACAGTTATGTGGGGCGTCACGTGCCAGTCGAGAATACCGGCGGTGCCGGAACACGCGACGTGCACTGGCGCGAGTCGGTGTTTCGCAATGAACTGATGACCGGATTCGTGAATCTGGGCAGCAACCCGTTGAGTCGTGTCTCGATTGGCTCGCTGCAGGATCTTGGTTACGGCGTCACGTTCACCGGTGCAGATGTCTTCTCCGTGCCGAGCGCCCTGACCGAGCTGCGGTCGCCGTTCAACACCGTGATCAATCTGGGCAACGACGTGGCGCCAATCCCGGCGGCCGAACGCGCGCAGCACGGACTCGACCGGCCCGCGAGTGCGTCGGTGCGCCGAAAACCCTAGCACCGTGTTGTCGCGTCACCCATCTGCCACCGGTTCCGTGCTGTGACCCGTGAGATAGAACCACAGCAGCTTCGCCACGTCCGCCGGCAGCGCAAGCGACTCGCGCAACGCGTACTCCAGTGCGATGGTGCGGTTCGCGGAGATGGGACTGGTCTGTGTGGGTGACGGCAGCGGTGTGAGACCGTGAAGTCGCGCGAGCACGTCGAGACGCAACATGTGAAACGGATCACTCACCAGGAGTACTCGCGGTCGCGACGCAAGGGGCGGACCTCCGGAGTCACGATTCGCCTTGAGCAGTACTGCGGCTCCGTGCATCGACGCCAATGACGAGCGCCCGGCACCTTCCAGGAGAATCATGCGCGGCGGCACGCCACGGCGCACCGCAAATCGCCGTCCGGCAGCCGCTTCGCTGATCTGATCACCCTCGCCACGACCCCCGGTGAAAATCATCCGCGGCGCACGTTGCGCGTTCCAGAGCGCCAGCGCGTGATCAAGACGCGCCCGTAATACCGGCGAAGGCTTCCCGGCATACTGCGCCGCGCCAAGTACGACAATTGCGTCGGCTTGTGCCGAGCTGCTGCGCGTCGACCAGACGAGGATCGCGGCCAGCACCGCCAGCCACCCCGTCAGGGCCACCACGAACAAACGACCCAGGATCCGGCCAAGGCGTCGCGGAGAACGGCGGGACATCCCGGAAACGTAATGGCGCGCGACGGCACTCACCTACAACACACGCTGCTGTCCCGGTTCCGGTGCATCCACCGTGAACCCATCGGCCCGCAAGGCCATCACAAACGCATCCTGCGCCGGTGGCTCACCGTGCACCAAGTGCACGCGCGGTTGGCTGCGGCCGGTCGACTCACCCCCTCGCCGCACTTCGCGCAGCCATTCCCGCAATTGTGTGCGGTCCCCATGCGCGCTGTAGCCATTCAGGATCTCCACCTGTGCCTTCAGCTCCAGATCTTCGCCCAACACCCGAATCGTGGGCCGCTTCTCGACGATACGCCGTCCAGTCGTGTGTTCTGCCTGAAAACCCACGATGAGAATCGTGTTGCGGGGATCGCCTGCGCCATAGCGCAGGTGATGCAAAATACGTCCCGACTCCACCATCCCCGACGCGGCGATGATGATCTGTGGGCCGGTCTGACTGTTGAGCGCCTTCGATTCCGCAACCGTGCGCGTATAGCGCACCAGCGGAAAGTCAAACAGGTCGGTATCACGACGAACCAGCGCTTCGCTCTGATCGAACGTTTCCGGATGCATGCCGAATATGGCGGTCGCGTCGATCGCCAGCGGAGAGTCGATGGCGATGGGAATCGACGGGATCTTTCCCTCCTGCCGCAAACCGTGCAGGTCGTACAACAGCTCCTGGGTGCGGCCCACCGCAAAGGCGGGAATGAGCAGCCGGCCACCACGGGCTGCTGTGTCGCGTACCACGCGCGCCAGATGTTCGCGCGCGTCACTCACCGATTCATGATCCCGGTCGCCGTACGTGGACTCGCACACGATCACGTCGGCGCCGCCCGTCGGTGGCTCGGGATCGCGAATAATCGCCAGTCCATCGCGACCGATGTCGCCGGAAAACACAAGGCGCCGAAGTGTGCCGTTCTCCGTGGCCTCGATCACCACCGACGCGGAACCCAGGATATGACCGGCGTCCACAAACTGCGCGCGGATCCCGTCGGTGACCTGGAACCACTTGTGATACGGCATGCCGATCATCTGGTCTTGCGTACGGGTTGCGTCCGCGATGGTGTAGAGCGGTTCGGCATGCGGACGACCACGCCGCTCCAGAAAGGCGGCATCCTTTTCCTGGATGTGGGCCGAGTCGGCCAACATGATCGCGCACAAATCACGCGTCGCGGCTGTTGCCCAGATGTCTCGTTTGTAGCCGCGGCTCACCAGAAACGGCAAGCGGCCCGCGTGATCAATGTGCGCATGCGACAGGATGATTCCGTCAATCTCATCGACCGGCAACGGCAATCGCCGGTTTTTCTCGCCGCTCTCCGCGCGACGCCCCTGAAACAAGCCGCAATCCAACAGCACGGTGCGCGTGCCCACGCGCAGGATGTGGCAGGACCCGGTGACTTCGCGCGCGGCGCCGCTGAATTCGATGTGCACTTCCACTCCGGAGGTGCGAGAGCGCCGACCGTCTGCCGACTTGCAGCGTCTGTCGCGACTCCAGCTGGGTTTCAAGACGGCCGCACATCAGATCGCACAACGTCGTGACGCTCCGCTGGGGGCCAGCCGCATAATACACAATCAGACCACGTTGGCGACGCGCGACGAAGCCCGTCACTGTCGGACGTCCGGATCATCCGTCCATCACGTATCGTGAAGCGTGAGCCAGCGCCGCACCGGCGGTGGTGTGAACGATTCCATCCGATCCAACAGGGTCGCCGGATCGGCATCCATGACCAGCCACTCGCTGGGTGTCCCGCGCAGGAACCCCTCGGCTTCCACGTGTTCCAGCATCGTCATCAGCGATTGCCAATACTGTTCGACGTTCAACAGTCCAACCGCCTTGTGATGCACTCCCAGCTGCGCCCACGTCCATGTTTCGAAAAACTCTTCGAGTGTGCCGAGTCCGCCGGGCAGCACGATAAAGGCATCCGCCATTTCAGCCAGCATGGCTTTGCGTTCGTGCATCGAATCGACCACGTGGAGGGCCGTCAGCCGTTGGTGCGCGGCCTCGCGTTGCACCAACGCGTGCGGCATCACCCCGATCACTTCCCCGCCGGCCTCCAGGGCAGCGTCAGCCAGCGCCCCCATCAGTCCGCTGCCGCCGCCGCCATATACCAGCGCCGAGCCCCGCCGGGCGATCAACGTCCCCAACTGACGAGCCGCGAGCGCATATTCGGGCCGCCTGCCGTCATTCGAGGCGCAGTACACGCACACACGGTCCAGCTTCACGGTCATGGTCCTCCGCAGCAGCCTGACACTATTCGGCGGCTGGCGTCTCACGTGCGAACACGACCGTCAGGCGCTGCGCGTCCTGGGTCATCATCTCCGGCGTCCATCCCATACGGCTCCGTTCGTTGAGCAGATCGGTCAGCGCATCCTCGTCTTCATGGACGTGGCGCGTCACTCGGAGGATCACCGCCTGATATTCCTTCATCGCGCGAAGGTAGCGTCTGCCACCCGCTGCACGCTACCTTCGCTGGCGATCTCACCCTGGCACTGCCCTTCGATGTCCTCCGAGACGACTTCCAAACATCCCACGCTTTCCGTTGTCGACCACCCGCTGGTCCGCCACAAGCTCACCCTGCTGCGCGATCGGGCCACGTCGACGAAGCAGTTCAAGGAGTTGGTGGACGAGATCGCCATGCTGATGGCGTACGAGGCCACTCGCGATCTGGCGCTTGAACCGATCAGTGTGGACACGCCGCTTGAGACGACCACCGGTTGGGCCGTTCGCGGCAAGAAGCTCACACTCGTCCCGATCCTGCGCGCTGGACTCGGCATGGTTGAAGGCATCCTGCGCCTTATTCCCTCGGCCCGCGTCGGACACATCGGCCTCTATCGCGATCACGATACGCTCGAGCCCGTCGACTACTACTTCAAAGTGCCGGGCGACGCGAGTGAGCGCGACTTCCTGCTGCTCGACCCGATGCTGGCGACCGGCGGCAGTGCGGCAGCCGCGGTCACGTCACTGAAACGCGCCGGCGCCACACGCATTCGCTTTCTCTGTCTCGTTGCTGCACCCGAAGGGATCGCGCGACTGGCACGCGAACATCCGGATGTGCCCGTGTTGGCCGCCGGTCTCGATCGGCAGCTCAACGAGCACGGTTACATCCTGCCCGGGCTGGGCGATGCGGGCGACCGGTTGTTCGGCACGAGATAAATAACTGCGGTGGGAACCGCAGTTGGGGGTCCTGCTACTGCAGTTGGGGTACTGCCACTGCAGTTGGGGTACTGCCACTGCTGTTGGTGTCCAGTGCAGTTGTGGGAACTGCAGTTGCGGTACCACAACTGCATTTGATGTACCACAACTGCGGTTGATGACCACAACTGCAGTTGCTGTCCTGCAGTTACGCGAACCACTCGCGCGGCTGGCACCGCTGTTGGTCGGCGGCGTCGATCACCCACGCTTGCGCTGACGCATCAGTGACCTCGTTGACCACTTTCTCAAACCACGGCGCCGCTTGTGCCTCGTCGCCGATGCGACGCCACAGTTCGCCGACCAGATAGGTGAGTACGGCGCGCTCTTCGGCGGGAACGCCATCGTACACGGTGAGCGCTTCGGCGAATCGCCAGGCGGCCTTGCGACGAAAATAGCGCTCCGTCTCGGTATCGCGTTCGTCCACGGCACACCACGCCGCGCGCAGATAGAGATCTGCCAGATATCGCGGTTCGCTGCCCCGCCATTCGGCCACTTTGGCCGCATGTTCGTATTTCAAGGATCCCGACGGTGGTTCTCGCTGCAACGAGGGTGCGAGTGACGTCCACACGAATTCTCGCAGTCCCTCCGTCGGTTCCGCCGTGTTCCCAAAGTCGCGCTCGATGCCGGCAAAGCCACAGTGCGCGCACAGGTGGACGAAGTATGGCAACGGTTGCATGCCGGCGGCGCGCTCGTGAAAGTCCGTGCGCTTGCCACCAAAACCATTCGTGGCCACGACCGTTTGCGAGCGGAAGTCATTGGCACACACCGGGCAGGTCAATTCGATGAGATGGAGTGTCGTCATGGTCAGGCAGCGTGCGGATCGGCGGATGGCGGCCCGGGGAACAAGCCTCCTCCCTGAGTGTCGGCAGCTTCCCGGCAGGAGTTGAACCACTTTCCTGCACGAGGTATCTTGCCGCGTCGCATTCTGCACGTTTCGTTGTGTGATGCTTTTTCGTTCGGCGTCCGTGATCGACGTGCGATCGCGCCGGCTTCCTGTGGCCCGGGTTGTTTTTTGCTGATCAACCTCCTCCCTGATTTTCTCGCGGTGCTCAACGCCTCCGATCGCGAGGCGGCGTATTACGCGTACTTCGAGCGCCATCGCGCCATCCTGACAGCCTATTGGGACAACTATGTCCTCGAACCGACCGGCCCACATTTCGAGGAGGTCGTGCGGGCAACCGTGAGTGCGCCGCGTGACGACCTGCACGCCTTGTTGGCGCACACAGACGTGGTGGCGTTGGCGCAGCTGGCCGAACGCCGGGTGCAGCAACTGCTCGAGCCGGATGTTGCGTTCGACGTCGTCCTCATGGTTGGCGTGGGAGCGGCCAATGCCGGCGAACTCGTGGTCGATGGCCGGGGCATCGCCTTCGTGTGTCTTGAGCACTTCACTGGCGTCACCAATCCTGACACCCAGGGGTTGGGGCTCGATCCCGAATTGATTCCGTTGTGGCTCGCGCACGAAATCACTCACGTCGTGCGCTACACGTCGCCCTCGTCACGCAGCGAACTCCGCCATCTGGTCGCCGAAGCTGGTGGCTATTACTCGTACTGGGAAACGGGCCGTCACGCCACGTTGCGCGAACTGCTGGTCAACGAGGGGCTCGCCGTGCACGTCTCCCGCGCAGTCTCGCCGGGCCATGCGGCTTGGGAGTACTTCGGGTTCGCGCGTCGACAGTACACGCGCATTCGTGAACTGGAGCCGATCCTGTATCGAGCCGCCAGCGGGTATTTCGAACACAACGCGCTCGGCCTTCGACTTCGCTACCTCATGGGCGGCGTGAGTGACGAGGCCCGCACCGTGGAACGCGTCGTGCTCCCGGAACGCGCGGGCTATTTCCTGGGCGCCCGCATGGTCGAACCGGCCGTCAATGCGCGCGGTTTGGTGTGGGCCGTACGGGCCAGCGCACACGAGTTGGCGATTGCGGCCCAGCCGCTGGCAATTGAACTGCCCCGACTGACCGTCGTAAGCTGAATCGGTAATAGGTACTCCCGACTCCGTTCCAGTACTCCCGACTCCGTTCCAGTACTCCCGACTCCGTTCGAGTACTCCCGACTCCGTTCGAGTACTTCCTACTCCGTTTACAGTACTTCCTACTTCCGACTTCCTACTTCCGACTATTTTCCAATACAAAACTCGGCGAAGACGCGGTCCAATACGTCCTCGGTGCCGATCGCACCGACCAACTCCGACAGCGCATCGCGCGCGCTCTGCAGATGCACCGCGGCTACGGGGGCTGGTAGCGCGCCGGCTCCCCAGCCGTCCAGGAATCGAGTGATCTCCTCGTGCGCTTCGCGCAGCCCGCGCTGGTGTCGCTCTCGCGTCACCACCACGTCGTCGGTCGGATGGTCGTCCGACGCCGAACCCCCCACCCCCACCGCGGCGTCGAGGTGTTCAAGCAGTTCGGTCAGGCCCTCGCCCGATTCCGCACTCGCGTAGCACCACGTCGGCTCTCGTATTTCGTCTCTGCCCAGCTGGTCGACTTTGGTGTATACGGGCAGCACGATCGCCGACGTGCGTGATCCGACAGCCGCCACGGCAAGTGCGACATCGCGCGCGCTCGCACCGCACGCCAGCACCACGACCGCCTTCGCGAGATAGCGCTCACTCACTTCGATACCCAGGCGTTCGAGCGCATCGCTGGTCTCGCGCAACCCGGCCGTATCCACAAAACGCAACGGGACAGGCGCGCGGTCCAGCAGTGCATCCACGGCATCGCGGGTCGTGCCCGCGAGCGCCGTCACCAGCGCGCGCGATTCACCCAGCAGGGCGTTGAACAGGGATGATTTGCCGGCGTTCGGAGGGCCTGCGATGACCACCAGTGCGCCATCGCGCAACAGGGCGGCCCGTGGCGCGCTCGCCAGCAGCGCGCTGAGCGACTCGCGCAGCGAATGGGCCGCTGACAGAATACGCGCCGGGGCAATCGGACCATCGTCTTCCTCGGGGAAATCGATGTCGTACGCCAGCAGGGCCTCCAGATGAATCACCTCGTCGCGCAACGCGAGCACGCGTCGCGAGAGCCCTCCATCCAGTTGAGCGAGCGCCTGCTGCTGCATGGCCACGGTGCGCGCGTCTATCAGGTCGGCAATGGCTTCGGCCTGCAGCACGTCCAGTTTGCCATTCACCACGGCGCGGCGCGTGAACTCCCCGGCCAATGCGAGTCGCGCCCCTGCCGCGACACAGGCAGCGACGACAAGCGTCGGGACCACGCGGCCGCCGTGCGTCGAGAATTCGACAAGGTCCTCTCCCGTAAACGAGTGCGGCGCGACGAATGCCGTCACCAGCGCATCGTCCAGTCGTTTCCCCGTGATCGGATGGTGCAGCGCCACGCGCGTCGCCACCCGCGTCGCCAACCCCGAGACGCCAAGGGCGCAGGCGATCGGCATCGCCTGCGCCCCCGACAGGCGAATCGTGGCCAGCGCCGCGCGGCCGTCGGCCGTCGCGCGCGCGACAATGGTGTCCGCGCCGCCCGCCATCAGCGCCGCGCTGCGCGTCATGCGGTGTCAGCCCCGAATCATGCGATCGTCAACCCTTCACAACTGGCACGACTCGCCCGCGTTCCTGTGCGATGAGCCACTGTTGCGGCAGCGAGGCCAGATTCTGCACCAGATAATACAGGTTGAGACCCGAGGCCATGCTGAGAAAGATGAAGAGCATCATCGCCGGCATCATGTACATCATCATCTTCTGTTGGTCGTTCGCCTTCACGCCCTTCATGCCGATGAACGACAGGATCATGGCCGTGGCGGCCACCAGAACCGGAAGCACGAAGAACGGATCCTTCACCGAGATGTCGGGCAACCACAGAAAGGACACGCCGCGGAATTCAATCGTGTTCTGGAACACGAAAAACAGCGCGAAGAATACCGGCAACGGAATCAGCATCGGCAGACAGCCGGAGAGCGAACTGAACGGGCTCATGCCATGCGCTTTGTATACCTGCATCATTGCCGCCTGCAGCTTCTGTGGATCGCCCTTGAACTTCGCTTGAATCGCCTGCAGTTCCGGTTGCAATCGCTGCATCGCCATCGAACTGCGCATCGCCTTCTGATTGAGTGGCCAGAGAATGATCCGCACGGCAATACCAAACAGAACGAGAATCCAGCCGTACCCCAGGCCCAGCGTAGCCTTCATCCAGAGCAGGAGACGAATCACCATCGTGGCGAATGGTTGCACCACACCCTGCAGCCAACCGCCGTACGGATTGGAGGTTTCGAATTCCCGACCCATGGCCACCAACCGCTTGAACTCCTGCGGGCCGGCATATACCTCGAAAGCGGTGGCCCCGTTGGTGAGTGGCAGCACCGCCGTCGCCTGCGCACGCGTCGCCTGTTTGGCGGAGCGAACGCCGCCGGTGACACCGAGTTCGGCAAAACCTGGCGCGCCTTTGGGCATCAGCATACCGATCAGAAAGTACTTGCTCTTGGCCACCGCCCAGGTAAGCGGACCCGCGGCAATTTCTCGTTCTCCCGGGTCGATTGAGCTGAACGAAATGCCCTTGGCACCCTGCAATTCCGGCTTGTACGCGTAGGACAGGTGCGTGCGGTCTTCCGTCGTGTCCGATTCCGAGGAGTGAAATGAAGGTGGCAAGTCGACCAGCAGGAACGCGCTCGTTGGCGCGCCGGCGATCTGCGCCGCGACATTCACCCGATAACTGTCGGGCAGAAACGTGTAGCTGATCGACACGGCCCGAGCCGCCACCGTCGCGTCATACCGGACAATCGTCTGACCATTCGCCTCACTGCGCGTCGTGCGAAAGTGCTCACGATCGAGGCGCACCGTGTCGCCCGGAACCACGAGGCGAAACGAGAGCAGCGGATCGCCGACGTTTGCCAGCTCGGCTGGTTCGCCTTTCGTTTTGCCGCGATTCGTGAGCGTGGGGAACTGCGTCATCTGCGCGCCAATGAGCGCAGCACCGAGACTCGTTGTGCGATAGATGGCGCGCGCGGTCGTCGTGCTGGTCGTATCAACCGGCAGCAGGCTCAAGTCCGTCGAGGACGCGGTCGGCGCCGCCGGCGCTGCGACCGGTGTCGTTGCGACCGCGGCGTTCTCGACTGCGGTCGAGAGGCGCGCGGCAGACGCACTCTCAACATGCGTCAACGAATCCGTCGCCACCGGTGCACTGCCCCGCACCGGATTGGGCGTCGGGAAGAGAAACGGCGTGACGATAAGTACCGCCGCCATAAGGACGACGGCGAGTGCAATGCGGCGAGGTTCCATGATCAGGTCGAGGTCAGCCTCAAGGGACCGGGTCGAATCCGCCGGGCCGAAACGGATGGCAGCGCGCAATACGTCGCAGCGCCAACCAGCCTCCGCGGAGCGCGCCGTGGCGTTCGAGCGCCTCGAGAGCGTACGCAGAGCACGAAGGATAATAGCGGCACGCGCCGCCGAAGATGGGAGACAAAACCAACTGATACCCGCGCACCGCCAGCATAAGCGCGTATCGTGGGACACGTCCGACGGTCAACACACCCATGACCTCTACGGTGTTGGCGGCGGCAACGTGTCAGCGCGGGGCAGCACGGTGAGTCGCAATAGACGGACGCTCGCGAGCTGCATCTCGGTGCGCAGGGTGGCGAAATCTCGATCGTATGCCGGCGGGATGACCTTCAACACCACGTCGATGGCCGACAGCACCGGCAACCATTCCAGTCGAATCAGCTCGCGCAGTCGACGCTTGAGGCGATTCCTGTCCACGGCCGAGTGCTTGTACAGCGGCACGACAATCCCCACCCTGGCGAACGCACGAAGGGAAGCGATTGCGCGCACGTCCATCGATGCGGTGCGTACCCGCTTCCCCTTCAGTCGGACGGCGGTGAGTTCGCTTCCGCGCGTCAGTCGTTGCGCACGCGAAAACGCTCTCGATGCGCCGGATGATTCAGGCGCCAGCGTACTTCGACGGCAGGCGCACCGAAATCAGCTTGCGGCCCTTCCGGCGACGACGGCTGAGAACTTCGCGACCCCATTTCGTTTCCATGCGGGCACGAAACCCGTGCTTGCGGATACGACGCGTGTTGCGGGGACGATATGTGGGCTTACCCATGGTGATTCTCTGAAGTGCGTGAAGCCGTGTGTTGTGAGGTGCAGCCTCATAACATAAGCAATGGCATGGTTTTTGGTCAAGGATACCATTGGCGTTTCTGCCTCCGACCGGAACTTGTCTGCACTCACGTATCCCAACAGCATGTCACGCAATTGACTTGTCCACATGCGAAGGGATAGCTTCGCCCCCCGTCGTTCCACTGCCCTTTGCCCCCGCCATGTCGCTTTCGCCTGCAGAACTCTGGGACCGCCTGCGCTTGCGCGCTCGCCAGGTGTTGCCCGAGCAGACGTATCGCACCTGGCTCGAGCCCACCGAGGCCTTGGCCGTCGAAGGTGATACGCTCATGATCGGCGCTCCCGATCAGTTCTCCGCCGACTGGAACGAATCCAAACACGCCGATCTGCTCTCTGGTTTTGCACCTGTAGCCCTGGGACACCCACTCAAAGTACGCTTTCGCGTACATGAGGAACGCGCCGGACGGGTACAGATGGACATGTTCGTCCAAGCCCCAGCAACACCGGTTTATGCGCCATCTAGAAATCAGCAGGCGCGCATAACAACGCCACTAAACCCTAGATACACCTTCGACCAATTTGTCATCGGGAAGTCAAATGATGTTGCCGCTGCGGCCGCGCAGGCCGCAGCCCAAGCGCCGGGCAAAGTGTACAATCCCCTCTTCATCTACGGCGATACCGGCCTCGGAAAAACGCATCTCATGCAGGGCATCGCCCATGAGTTACTGCGCAGCACGCCCGCCCTCCGCCTTGCCTACGTGGGTACTGAGCAATTCACCAACGAGTTCGTTGGAGCCATTCAGGCCGGCCAGATGGGTGATTTCCGGCGACGCTTCCGTGAAATCGACCTGCTCCTGGTCGATGATGTCCAATTCCTGAAGGGCAAGGAGGGCACGCAGGAAGAGTTCTTCCACACCTTCAACGCCATCTACGAGGCCGGTCGACAGGTGGTCCTCACCTCCGATCGGCCACCCAAGGAAATTCCGGGACTCGAGGCCCGCCTCGTGTCGCGTTTCGAGTGGGGGATGGTGGCGAACGTTGACTTGCCCGACTTCGAGCACCGGATCGCGATTCTGCGCAAGAAAGCCAGCCTTGATCACCTTGAGCTGACAATCCCCGATGAAGTCATCGAGTTCATCGCGCAACACGTCAAGTCGTCGGTACGAGAGCTCGAAGGGTCGATTATCAAGCTGCTCGCCTATGCCTCCCTCAAGCACCGGGAGATTTCGGTCGACCTCGCCCGCGAAGCACTGCGCGACAAGCTTCGCGGGTCGTCCTCCTCCGATTTCCCCGATGTGCCGCCCACCACGATCACGGTCGCCACAATTCAGCAGGTGGTGGCCCGGGAGTGGGGCGTCACCCCCGATGGACTTCGCTCGAAAACCCGTACCAAGCAGCTCACGACGCCGCGCCAGGTCTCCATGTACCTCTGCCGCGAGCTGTTGGCGCTGCAGCTTGTGGAGATTGGAAATGCCTTTGGCGGCCGCGATCACTCGACCGTCATTCACTCGCTGGACCGGGTTGCCGAAGATATGGCGGGCGAGCCGGGATTTGCCGACCGGGTCCTCAAGGTTCGGACCATGTTGGAAACCTTGAGGACAACCGGGCATCTGGGGACGTGAGTACCCAGCGCGTCCACACACATCCACACCGGCCAGTCTCTCCACGTTGATCGGTGCGCAAATTCGATACCTCTCGACATCGAATGCACATGATCAGGCGTGGCGAAAGTCCTTCGAGACACATAGTTTGCGGCGTCTGTCGACACGCCCACATTCCCTGCTACTACTACTGTTTCTTCTTTAAAAGAACAACAACAGCAGTCCTCTGCAGTCCTTCCACAATACGGGCATGCGCTTCACGATCTCGCGCGAAAAACTCCAAGAAGGTCTTCAGGCGGTCACCGCGGCGGTGCCGACAAAGACCACATTGCCGGTTCTGGCGAATCTGCTGGTCGAGACGACCGAGCGTGGCATTCGCCTGTCGGCCACCGATCTCGATATCGCGGTCAGCACGGAAATCAGTGCGGATGTCGAAGCGCCCGGCGCCATTACGATTCCCGCCAAAAAGCTGGGTGAGATCGCGCGCGAGCTTCCGCCGTCGCCGGTGAAGATCGCCGCCAGTGGCGAGCAACGCGTGACCATCGAGTGTGGTCGTTCGAAGTTCAAGCTGCTGGGTTTGCCACGCGATGAGTTTCCGACATTTCCCAGCGTCCGTTTCAACGAATCGTGGCGGGTGAAATCCGGCGAGCTGCAAAAGCTCATTGCACACACGGCCTTTGCCGTCAGCAACGAGGAGTCGCGCCCCATACTCAATGGCGTGCTCTGGGAGTTGCGTGATGATCGCATGCGCATGGTGGCGACCAACGGCCATCGCCTCGCAAAGATGGAGGTCCCGCTGGAGGGCAGTACTGCTCCGGCGGGCGATCTCATCATCCCACCGAAGGCGCTTGATCAGATCCGGCGGCTTTTTCCCGCCGAAGAGGAGCTCGAGATTGCGCGCGGCGACAATCACCTCGGTTTTCGCTCCCCGTTTACGTCGGTGTTCACCCGCCTGGTCGAAGGACCGTATCCCAACTACGAGCAGGTAATTCCGAAGGACAACGACCGCTACTGCCTGGTCGACCGGGCGGCACTCACCAGTGCGCTCAAGCGCATGTCGGTCATCGCGTCTGACCAGACACACCGCATCAAAATGTCCTTCAACGCCGGCATGTTGAAGTTCAGCGTGACCACGCCCGACCTTGGCGAAGCGCAAGATGAGCTGCCGGTGCAGTACGCCGGCGATCAGCTCGATATCGGCTTCAATGCGACGTACCTGCTGGAAATCCTCCGCTACATGCCTACCGAGCAGGTACGGCTGACATTCAAGGCCCCCGAACGCGCGGCCACGATCGAGCCTGAGGGTTGGGATGATCCGGCCAAGTATCTCTGCCTGGTGATGCCGCTGCGTCTGATGGACTGAGACGGAAACTCAGCGCGCGATCTTCACGCCCGTCAGTTGTACGCGCTGGATCACCTGTTGGGCGCGCACCGTGGCCGACGCGGTGCGGTCGGTGACGGCGAGTGTGAGAATGCTCGTACTTTCAACACGCTCCACCGCACCGCTCTGGACCGACACACGCGCTTCAAGTGTCGCGCTCCCCATGCCGGTAACGCCCACGGAGCGCCACGGCGACGAGACTTTTCCCTCGACGCGCGTGTTGCTTGTGCGACGAATCACCAACAGCACCCCCTCGTCGCCGAGCGCCGAATTGGTCACCGCGTAGTCGGCGACCGTGCGCACGATCATTGGAAGATTCGAACGGCACACCAACGCCACGGTGCTGTCGCGCCACTGATCGCCAATCGCGAGACTGGTCGGCACGCGAAGCAGCAGGTCCCGTACCAGAGACAACGCGCCGCTCTCGGGACGATCACATTCGTTCACCAGCGGTGGCTGCAGCGCTACTCGTAGCGCGAGCGAGTCAAGCACGGCGTCGAAGCGCAGGCTGTCGATTGCAATCGCGGTGGTGGACAGCGCCGATTGCACCGCGTAGCCAATCACACGACCGGTGGCGCTGAAGCCACCACCAGAGCGCCGACGCAGGCGCACGACAACCTGCGCTTCGCTCGATAACTGCTGCGTTTCACGCCGACCCGCGCTGTCGCGCTCCAACGCCGTCGTGCTTGTCAGGCGGTAGCGGGTATCGCCAACCTGCCCCGGAATGGCATAGCGCATCACCGGCGCAAGTATCGGCGCAGGTATGGGCTCTGTCACCGGTGTAGGCGGCGCGGCAGGGGTTGGTCGAGACACCACCGACGGCGCACACCCCACACCGCCAACGAGCATCAACGCGCAGAGCGTTGATGCGACCGGACGGCGTCGCGCGACGGACAAGAAAACCAAAGGCACGTGATGCGAAAGTGGGGGGCAGTCGCCGACCTGTAAGCCGGGTTCTGTCGGTTCACGTGCGCGCGAACACGCGCGTGAACCGGACGGTCATTCCTCTCGGCGTTCAGTCACCCAAACGCTCCAGCAGCCTACCCGCGGCTCGATGTCGTGAAACACCGTGGTCGAGACGGGCCGTCTCTCGCCGCTTATTTGGCCTTGCTCCGGCTGGGGTTTACCTCGCCGTCATCGTTACCGATGACGCGGTGGGCTCTTACCCCACCATTTCACCCTTACCGCGACCGGTTGTTTCCAACCGCATCTCGGCGGTTTGCTTTCTGTTGCACTGTCCGTCGCACGAAGCTCGCGCCGCATGCGCCCAGGCGTTACCTGGCAACCTGCCCTGTGGAGCCCGGACTTTCCTCGGTACACCAAGCCGAAGCCTGATGCATCGCGACCGTCCAGTCGACGACTTCCCGTTCGGAAATATACCGTCGACGTCGGCCAAGGGTCCTGTGAGCAGCGCTCGGCCCCATATCGAAGACCCGCAGGGAGATGACGCGACGATGACATCCGCTCGTATTGTCGCCTCACGTCGACCGAGCGGCATCGCGACGACGCCCACCGCGACTCATCACGAGGCCCCCCATGACTCCCGAAGTGGTTCGCTATCAGGTTCCCGTGCGTTCCAAAACGTCCCACGCGCACACCGGCAGCGCGGTGGCCACATTCCTGACACCGTCCGAACAGCAGCGCGTGGACGCCGCAGGACACGGCTGCTACGTGGCGCTCCACCGGGAGTCACTCGAGGACCTGATGGTCGACTTGCGCACCGGTGCCGTGTCGGCTGTTCTCGTTTCCGTGGCGCGTTATCAAACGCAGGATGCCATCCAGGTGGCCCGGATGGTGCGCGAATTTCCCCGCGTGCCTGCGGTGGCTCTCCTCACCACCACGGAGTCGCGCACCACGCAATCGTTGCTGGCACTTGGGCAGCAAGGCGTGCGCTCGTTGGTCGATGCGCGCGATCCCAAGGGCTGGCGGGAGCTGCGAGAGTTGGTCACCAATGAACGCAGCGACCTGATCGAGCGACACGCCTTGACCCGCATTCGGGAAGATCTCGACGGCGCGCCGCCCGACTGTCTGCGTTTCTTCGAGGCGCTGTTCTTCTCGCCTTCGCACATCTCCACGGTACAACAGATCGCGCGCGCACTCGGCGTAGTACCGAGCACGCTCATGAGTCGTTTCTTTCGCGAAAAGCTCCCCGCGCCCAAGCGGTATCTCGCCATGGCGCGGCTGGTGCGCGCGGCACGACTCTTTGAGAACCCGGGGCTGAGCATCACGCATGTCGCCAACCACCTCGAATACTCGTCTGCCCAGAGCTTCTCGCGACACGTGTCTCTGCTCATGGGTTGCACGCCCATGCAGTTCCGCCGCCGATTCGATGGGGAGGCCATGCTCGACGCGATGCGTGGCCAGTTGGTGCAACCCTATCGCGACACGCTGCTCCGCTTCGAACCGTTCGGCATTACGCCGCAATGGAGCGTGTTGCGCGCGACGCACTGACGGCGGGTGCGTCGAGCGGAGTGGAGCGCGCGGGGTTGGCCGCGGAGTGGTGCGAACCCATGACGGCAAACTCCGACGTAGGTCGGAGCGCCACGGCCCGCATACGCGCCGCAGCGTGCGACAACTGGCCGACACTGCGCGACAGCTCGTCGATGCTTGCGCGCTGCGCGATCAAACTGTCGGCGGCGATTTGGGCGTTGTCCGTGGCCCGCTGCGCCGAACGGTCGAGCGAGTCGAATGCGGTCACTGCGCCAGCGGCCAACGACGCCTGAGTCTGCGCAAGGGTGGCCACCGCGTCGCTTTGTTCAGCGATGCGCGCGATGCCGTCCACCATGGCCGACACGGCACTGGTCGCCTCGCGCGCAATGGAACCGGCGTTGGTGACTTCCCGTGCCGTGGTGTCCATCGATTGCACGGCATCGCTGATATCCTCGCGCACGCGCTGCACGGTGCTGGTGATGATCTTGGCGGCGTGTGCACTTTCGCTCGCCAGCTTCCGGATTTCATCGGCGACCACGGCGAAGCCGAGTCCATCCTCGCCCGCCCGGGAGGCTTCAATGGCGGCATTCAACGCCAGCAGGTTGGTTTGTCGCGCAATGCGCGAGACCGTCGCCACGAAATCGCCTACGCGCTCTGAGGCGGGCGCGAGACGCTGTACCCGTTCGGCGGAGTCACCCACGTCCTTGCTGACGCGCAGGAGCGTCTGTGCGGCGCGCTCAATCGCCTCGCGACTTCGGGAAGCCGTCGCGTCTACATGGTTCGCATCGCTCGCTGTCCGCTCGGCGGTTCCGCGTGTCGATTCAGCGGTCGTGAGCGCTTGCTGACCGACTCGCAAGCCGTTGGCCGCCAGCTCGCGTTGTTGCAACAGCCCTTCGCTGAGTGACTGTGCGCCGGTCGCCATGGCGTTGGCACGTCGCTGGAGGGCACTGGCGGCACCATGCACCTGCATCGCCACATCGGCCAGCTGTTCGGCCTCATGCTGTACGGTTTCAATGAGCAGCGTGAGCTCGTCGAGCATGCCATTGAAACGGCGCTCGAGGAAACCCAAGTCGTCGTCGTGCCTTGCATCCGCGCGCGCGTGTAAGTCGCCGCGCTCCACCCGCCCCATGCACTCGCGCGCGCGCCGAATGCGTTGAATCAGCCGCGACGGCATCTGGATCACCTGCTGTGAAACGACCAACAGCAGCACGGCCGCGAGAAACACGTGCGACTCGGGTGCGGCGTCAGCCGGCCGCAGGAGGGCGTAGCCATAACTGGCGGCGAGGAAGCCCACCACCGAGGCGCCCGCAGTTACGTACCCCAGCGACAGACCACGATCGAAGGAATACGGGACGATCGCCAGGATGTAGGTGAGCGCCAATACCGGCGATCCGAACAGGAAGACCACGCTGCTGATCAGCAGGGTATCGAAGATCGCCAGAAGATAACGCAGCCACCACCGATACCATCGAACGCGGACACCAAGCGTCGACAGGATCCAGCTCAAACAGATTGCCACGCCGAACGTGGCGATCACCAGCGGAAGCGGTACCGGTGCCAGCCCCAGGTACACGGTGACTGAGAGCCCGGCGGCAAGAACGATTGTGCTCCAGAAGCGCCGTTGGCCGGCGGCGCTGAACATCGCAAGGTCCTGGGCGCGCTCCTCTTCTGGGAGCGACCCCGCACTACCGTCGAGAAGAGTGGGCGTCTGCATGCAGAGCAAGGACGCCTGAAGGCCGCGTGGCGTATCGGACTGCTGTTCTGAGACGGCTACCTGAGCTGCGTCGCTACCTTAGCTGCGTCCGAACAGTCCCCGCATCTTCCCCATCAGGCCACCTTTTGCTTCTTCGATCGCCGGTGGCGGCGTGGCATTGCCCGCCTTGTCGCCGTCGCGCGCGGCAGCCGAAAACGCCTCCGAGTACGCGCGAACCGACGGATACCGATCACCCGGTGCCTTGGACAGGGCCTTCATCACGACCGCCTCGACGGACGCCGGAAACGTGAGTGATGGCTTGGCTTTGTTGAGGGAAACCGGCGGCTGGGTGAGCAGTTGTGAGAACAGCTCGCGGGGTGATTTGCCGGTGTAGGGCAACACGCCTGACAGCAGGTAGTAGGCAATGGTGGCCAGCGAGTACTGATCGGCGGCAGGGCCGACGAGCTCGCCCGAGAGGGCTTCTGGCGCGACGTACATGAGCGTGCCGACAAAAAACCCGGCACGCGTGAGTCGCTGGTCGGGTGCGGCTTCGGTGTCCGCAGCGATCCCGAAATCGAGCAGCTTCACCACCAACGTGGCCGGATCATACATCACGTTCTCGGGTTTCAGATCCCGATGGACGATATTGACGTCGTGGGCCGCCTGCACGGCGCTGCAGATCTGCGCCATGATCTCGGCGACTTCGGTGCACGGCAGCGGTCCTGACTTGTCGGCGTGTTTGTCGAGGATCTCACCGGACGCCCATTCGATAGCCAGGTAGTAACGCCCGTCTTCCTGCCCATAGTCCAGGGTGCGGATGATATTGGGGTGTTCTACCCGTACGCCGAATTGCGCCTCGCGCAAAAAACGCGCGACGGCGGTTTTATCCTGCTGCAGCTTTTCGCGCAGCACCTTCAGGGCGACGGTACCGTATTTGGCATGATCCGCACGAAAAACCGTCGAAGTACCACCTTCGCCGACCTTTCCGCGTATCGTATATCCGGCCAGCGTCGTTCCGACTAGCGTCTCGATAGCCACGAGGCGAACCTAACGCAGGAAAGCAGTCACGTGCAAGACAGCATTTCATCCCTTATGACATTTCTTTCGTCGGGCGCCTTACGCCTCGTACCGCGATTTGCCTGCGGCAGCGCCGTTCGCGGCGCCATCATCGGCGCGACCACGGCGCTGCTCCTGAGCGCCTGCGTGAAAAACCGTACGGTCGGCGATCCGGGGCTAAGCGGTCCGGTGCGACCGGGTGGGCCTCCTGGTGCTCCGGGCACGGTGCTCACGGGCGCAAGTGAAATGCAGCGCCTGTATCGCGCGATGGGACTGATCGCCGGGTCGGGGACCATTTCGTTCGTTGCGTCGGCCTCATTTCTGGCGTCGCCCGCGCCCGACACGACGTTGGTGCTGCTGGCCTTGTCGATGCCCTCACGGGCACTGGCGTTCACCCGGGAAGGCGATCGCTACGCGGCGGAGTATTCGGTGCGCGTTGAGGCCCGTCGGGGGACCACGGCGGTGGCGCTTGTTGAAGCCAGGGAAACGGTGCGCGTGCCAACCTTTCGCGAAACGTCGCGCACCGATGAAAGCATCATCTGGCAACAGTTCCTGCGGTTACCACCAGGGCGGTATTCGCTGGCGATTGCGCTGAAGGATGAATCCGGGCTGCGCAATGCGTCCGAAGAGGTGTCCTTGGACGTGCCGCGCCTCGCACTCGGCGCGATCGCCACGCCGATCGCGGTATACGAGGCCATTCCGCGATCGTCGGTGGATTCGCTGCCCCGCCTGTTGGCCCGTCCGCGGAGCACGGTTACCTTCGGCGCCGACTCGCTGATCCCTGTGTATCTCGAAGCTGTCGGACCGCAGGCTCCGGCGTCAGTCAACGTGCGAATCGTGGGTGACAGTGCGCAGGAACTCTGGGCGAGTACCATCGAGCTCACCGAACGACTGTCTGTTCGAAGCGCCACCATTGCCGTACCCGTGACTCGACTCGGTGTTGGCATTTCGAGCCTCGTGGTCACCGCTCCGGGCCGTCCCGATACTGCGCGCACGCGTTTGCTGGTGAGTTTGGGTGACGATCTGCCAATCGCCAGTTTCGACGAAATGCTCAACTATCTGCGGTACTTCGCGACGACGGATCGTATCAGGCTTCTGCGCGATGCGACCGCTGCCACGCGTTCCGAGGCGTGGGCGAAATTTCTCAAGGACACTGACCCGGTTCCCGGAACGCCGGAACACGAAGGTCTACGCGACTATTTCGCGCGAATTCGTCTGGCCAATCAGCGCTTCCGTGATGACGGCCCGGTTGGATGGCAGACAGATCGCGGTACCGCCTTTGTGGGGCTTGGTGATCCCGACAACGTGTACGATACGGGACTGCAGGACACCCGAGTCCGACAGCAGGTGTGGGAGTATCGCGTTCTGCGGCTGCAGCTGGTGTTCATCGACCAAACGGGCTTTGGCCGGTGGCGTCTGGGGCTGTCGGCGCGCTCGGAACTCGACAACGCCATTCGCCGCAAGCTCGCGTTGCAACCGTGAGTGTCGTCAGACCAACCGCCCCGCGTCTCTTTCTGGTCGATGGTTACGCGCTGATCTATCGCGCGTTTTTTGCGCTGCTCGCTCGTCCGCTCGCCACCAGTCGGGGTGAGAACACGTCGGCAGCGTGGGGCATCGCCAACTTTCTCAAGCGACTGCTGAACACCCATAAACCCGAGTTGCTGGGGTGGGTGCATGATTCAGGCGCGACCTTTCGTGATGACCTCTATCCCGACTACAAAGCGACTCGCGAAAAACTGTCCGACGAATTGCAGGCCGACTTCGATCGCGGCCTCGAGCGGATCACGCAATTGCTGGCCGCCTATCACATCCCGGTGATGGCCGTACCGGGCTTCGAGGCCGACGATGTCATTGGGACGCTGGCGCTGCAGGGCGTGGAGCGGGGCTACAATGTGGTGATCGTGTCGGGCGACAAGGACTTCCAGCAGCTGGTGCGTCCGGGTGTGTGGTTGCTCAATCCGGGACGTGGCGGACCGGCCAGTGTTGAAGAGTCGTGGGTGGGTGTCGAGAACGGCAGTGAACGCCTCGGCGTGCCGCCCGAGCGGGTGGTCGACTATCTCGCGATGGTTGGTGACACATCGGACAACGTACCTGGTGTGAAGGGTATTGGCGAAAAGACCGCGCAGGAACTCATCGCGCAGTTCGGGCCGCTCGAAGAGATTCTTGCGCACGCCGCCCAGGTGACGAAGAAACGACCGCGTGAAGCGCTGCTGGAGTTGGCGGACACCGCGCGCTTGTCGAAGCAGCTGGTAACCATTCGCTGCGACGTGCCAATCGCGTTGGACCCGACGGCATTAGCGGTCGACGTGCCCGACACGCGCGCCTTGCGACATCTGTACCTCGAGCTCGAATTCACCTCGATGCTCAAGGATCTCGGCGGTGCTGATGTCGTATCGCCGACGCCGACCATGAAGACGTCTGCGCCGCCGTCGCCGACTGGTGACACGACCTCGGCATCTGGTCGCCCCGAGGCCCCAGGCGTGCGCGTTGGCGAGAGCGGCGTCGCGGTGTTGACCGATGCGACCTACCAGACGGTGGAGACTCTGGACGCGCTGGGCGCGTTGCTGACACGCATACGTGCCGTGCCGCACATCGCGTTCCACACCGAAACGGTTACCGACGCGGACTCGCCCGTGGCCGTGGACGCGTTGCGCGCGCAACTGGTAGGCCTGTCCATTGCGGTGGCACCGGGCGAAGCGTACTACTTGCCGTTCGCGCACCGCGGAGACGACGGGGGCGGCAACGTGCTCCTGTTGTCTGGGGAATCCGGTATTGTTGGCCGACGCATCAGTGCCGGCACGCCGGAGCCGGTGAATCTGCCCGCGTTTGATAGCGAAGCGATGGCGCCGCTGCGTGCCATGCTGGAAGATGCGACCGTTCGGAAACTCGGGCAGAACGCCAAGTACGACGTGCTGGTGCTGCGCGGGATCGGTGTGCGGGTAGCCGGACTCGAGTTCGACACCATGCTCGCGAGCTACGTGCTTGATCCGGGACGCCGCTCACATGACCTCGACGTGCTCGCCCTCGAATTCCTGGGGCACACGATGACGTCGATCGAGCAGCTCCGCGGCAAGGGGAAGTCGCAACTGCCTTTCAGTGTGGTCCCGGTGGACGCGGCGCGCGACTGCGCGTGTGAAGTGGTCGATGTCACGATGCGGTTGCGCGCACGGTTCGAACCCCTGTTGGTCGATCACGGCATGCGCGCGCTGCTCGCGGACATGGAAGTGCCGCTGGTAGACGTGCTCGCCGAGATGGAGTGGGAGGGCATCGCCATCGATCTTGCGTGGTTTGCCTCGCTCAAAACGCGATTCAAGGCCGAACGTGAAAAGGTGGAGCAGGCCATCTATGGTGAGGCGGGTGAGGAGTTCAACATCAACTCCACGCCGCAACTGCGGAAAATCCTGTTCGAAAAACTCGGCCTGCCGATCAGAAAGAAAACGGCTACCGGACCGAGCACCGATGCGAGCGTTTTGCTCGAACTGGCCGAAGAAGGCCATACGCTGCCGACGCTGCTCATGGAATACCGCGAACTGTTCAAGCTCGAAGGGACGTACCTCGACGCGCTGCCGCGCATGATCAATCCGCGCGATCACCGATTGCACACGTCGTACAAACAGACCGTGGCCGCGACGGGTCGATTGTCGTCCACGGATCCGAACCTGCAAAACATTCCGGTGCGACGCGAATTGGGACGCGAGATCCGTCGGGGCTTCGTCGCGCGTGAAGGCTGGCAGCTGCTGTCGGCCGACTATTCACAGATCGAGCTGCGCCTGCTGGCCCATCTTTCGGGCGATCCGGCGTTCGTCGCGGCGTTTCAGGCTGGCGGTGATATTCACCGGCAAACGGCGGCGCTTATCTTCGGAATCGATGTCGCCGCCGTCACCGGCGAGATGCGGGCGCGGGCGAAGACCATCAACTTCGCGACCATCTACGGCCAGGGCGCGCACGCGTTGTCGCAGCAACTGAAGATCACGCACGCCGAAGCAAAGGCATTCATCGAAACCTATTTCGAGCGCTTTGCCGGCGTGAAGGCGTTTCTGGAACGGTGCGTGGTCGACGCGAAACAACGCGGCTACGTCGAAACGCTGTTCAAACGTCGCCGCTACATCCCCGAACTGGCGGAACGCAATCGCAACATGCGCGCCTTCGGTGAGCGCGTGGCGGCGAATGCGCCCATTCAGGGATCGGCGGCCGACCTCATCAAAATCGCCATGATCCGCATTCAACGCTCGTTGGAGCATCAGCGGCTTTCTTCGCGCATGCTGCTCCAGGTACACGACGAGCTGGTATTCGAGG
>JANOKE010000791.1:0-2223 GCA_031419135.1 Gemmatimonadaceae bacterium | reverse complement strand
TTTGTCGGCGATGTGGTCGATCATCGGCAGCCAGTGATGGGCCTTGTTGGGCCAATCGTCGGAGAAAAACGTGCGATCGCCATGCGGGTTGGGCTTGATCTGCATCCCATCGGCTGGAATGCCCGCATATCGCACCACGAGTTCCACGGTTTCGCCCGTCGGCAACGCCTTGTCCAGCGTCATCGTCAGGTGATCGTCGGCATGCGCAAAGCGCAGCGATGTCCCGTTCCGCGTGACCGAACTCACCGTCATGCCGCGCCCCAGTCGCGCCGCGCTGACATTCGCCAAGTCGAGCCACACCGTGACGAGATTCGGTGCCAACAGGCGCACGCGTACGGTCGCCTCACCCGCTATGCGATCGGTACTGTCGGTGAGCGTGAGCGCGAAGCGGTAGTGCTCGACGTCCAGCGGCTGCCGCGCGTATGTATCGACGCGGGGCGCGAGGCCCGCCGCAAACATCAGGAGGAGAGAGACGAGACTGACGATCATGCGTGGCTCCGCACTCGGCGAAGAAGGGTTTTCGGCGTGGAACGGGAACGATGTCCCGGCTTCAGGATGCTTTGGCCGACCGGTATCGCGTTGAGCGCAAGCTGGACGCCGGAGAAGATATCCGGCTCGCGATATCGGTTTCCGAGAAATAAGAGCAACGGCACTCCGCGGACCTTGGCCAGCGCGTGCTGAACACGTCGCCGAAGTATAGCGCTGCCGAATGACCGCTTCCTTCTCCAAACGCCAGGAAGGCCGCGTATGCTGCGTCCATTTCCACTGCTCCTGGTGGAATCGCCTCAAACATCGGCAACCGGAGCAGGTCGTCCACGAGCACGACCGCACGTTGTCCGCGTCTGCCGTGTACAACCATGCGTGCCTCCACCACCGACACCGTGCTCACCAGCACGCGCTGCGCCCGCTGGATCACGCGTACGAACACATCGCGTTCCGGCTCTGCGAACACGATCGCGACAATTGCGGAGGTATCGGCAACGATCATTTCGGGATCCCGACGTCATCCCAGTGCAGCGGATCGTACGCATCAGGACGGTCGGGAATGCGGTCGAGCTGGTCCAGCAAGGCCTCGAGCCGGGCAGACTGGTTCCCCAAACTTGACTTTATTGAAACTTGTAGTAACATACCTACATTCCCTTTCCGGAGGTGAGAGTGACCATAACAACGCTCTCGAGCAGGCAGTTCAACCAAGATGCGAGCAAAGCGAAGAAAGCAGCCCAAGGAGGGCCGGTTTTCATCACCGACCGAGGAAAGCCTGCTCACGTGCTCTTGACCTATGATGAGTACCGTCGACTGACGAAGAGTCGTACCAAGATCGCCGACCTTCTCGCGATGCCAGACATGATCGAAGGCATCGATTTCGAACCACCGCGATCGCGCGAAGTCGCCAAGCAAGTGAAATTCGACTGAGATGTATTTACTCGATACGAACGTCGTTTCTGAACTGCGAAAGGTTTCGTTGGGGACCGCACACCCTGGAGTTTGCTCATGGGCTGACAACGAGGACGCCGTTGAACTATACCTGTCCGTGCTCACCGTTCAGGAGATCGAAGTTGGCGTGCTGCTGAAGGAGCGAACCGATCATCACCAGGGCGCAGTGCTACGACGCTGGTTAGACAGCTATCTATTGCCCGCATTTTCCGGGCGTATCATTCCAATCGACATGGCCATCGTACTTCGAAGCGCACCGTTACATGTGCCGAATCCTCGTCCAATCATCGACACACTGATCGCCGCAACCGCTCTTGTTCACGGCATGTGTGTGGTGACTCGAAACGTGGCCGATTTCGCACCGACGGGAGTGGAGACACTCAATCCGTGGGACACCTCCGGAGATTGAAAGGGCGTCGCGCTGACACGCCTCCCACGCAGCCGCCGTTTTCGGTAACAGCATCGAACGAAACTCACCAGTGACTGATCGTCGATCACGGCCTGAGCGCCTTGCGCAGTCGGCGCCGTCACCCGTATCGTCTTCGGATCCCTGTCGACTTCTCCGTCTCGAACACCGCCGATGCACCCATCCATCCGCCACCTCGCTGCAGCCGCACTCGCGATTGCGCCGTGCACCGCCCAAGCGCAGACCTTCCGCACTGCCGACCCGGTCATCCGCCGCATGTGGCAAGTCGGCATGACAGAATCTCAACTGGAGCGCATGGCACAGGTGCTCATCGACTCCATCGGCCCGCGCCTCTCAGGCTCACCCGGTTTCACCAACGCGAC
>JANOKE010000790.1:0-3934 GCA_031419135.1 Gemmatimonadaceae bacterium | reverse complement strand
CGCCCGATGGCACGCGGTTGGTAGCGGTGCAGTTCCTCCCCACCGGTGAGGAGCGCATTGTGGTGATGGATTCACTGGGTGCCGTGCAGCAGATTGTCAGCGGTGCGCGCGCCGCCTTCGCATCACCGTCCTTCACGCCTGACGGGCGACGATTGGTGTGGAGCAGCGATCGCAGTGGTCGCATGCAGTTGGAAACGGCGCCCGTTGCCGCGGCGAGCGCGCCGGTGGATTCGATGCGTTGGCGCGAGGAACGTGCTGATGTTCGCGTGGCAAGTCGCGTAACAACCGGTGTGTATCAGCCAAGCGTGTCGCCCGATGGCCGGATGGTAGCCGCGCTGCACTATCGCGTGAGCGGGTTTGTCGTGTCGGTGACAACGCTGGACACCACCGGCGTCGTGGCGCGGAACACGTGGTACGCTGCGGCGAATCCGGTGCGGATTGCGGCCGATACGGTCACGCCGTTCACGGGTGCGAGCACGCGCTACAAGGCCGCGCGGCAATTGCTGCCGCGCTATTGGCTGCCCTCTATCGGCACCGGACGTCTGGGACAGTCGACGTATGGGTTGTCCACAAGCGGCAGTGACATTCTTGCGCGTCACGATTGGGTGGCCAGCGCACTGATAGACCCCGATCGTGGCGAATTGGACGCGGCAGCGGCCTGGCGGTACCGCGGCATTGGTGTGCCGGTGCTGGACGTTTCGTGGTCGCAGGAATGGGATGCGACGTTTCGCGCGACCGACACGGCGGGAACCACACTGGGCTTCATTGCCCGTCGCCGGCGATTCAATACGCTGTCCAGCACGTGGTCGGTGCCGCGCATTCGTTCTGCGCTGAGTGGCACGTTTGGCGTGCAGTATGAATTGCGTAATTTCACGTCGGAGGTAGATGCGCTGCTCGGTCCGGCAAACGGATTGCTGCGACGCGGCACGCGATATCCCACGCTGTTCAGCAGTGCGTCGCTGAGCACGGCGGCACGCGGGGGACGCGCCATTTCCGTGGAGCAGGGCGTGGTGATGTCGGTGTCCAGCAACTATCGCTGGCGTGAAGATGCGCCATCGACTACGGGTGCCTGGCGGCACAGCGGCACGATGCGCGGGTATGTGCCGCTCAATCTGCCGGGATTTTCACGACACGTGTTGGTGACGCGCGTGTCGGCAGCGACGGTGGGCGACAACTCGCCCACCGAGTTGAGTGTGGGCGGAGTGAGTGGTGTGTCGGCGGAATTGCTGCCGGGGCTGGTGGTTGGCGATCCTGGACGCACGTTCGCGGTGCGGGGGGTTGCGCCGGGCGTGCAACGGGGCGCGCGCGCGCTTGGCGGCGCTGTTGAGTACCGCGCGCCGTTGGTGTTGCTGCGCGATGCGCCAGGACCACTCACCTTGTTTGCCGACAAGTTGGCGCTCACCCTGTTCAGTGATGCGGCCCGGGCCTGGTGTCCGGCGGCGCTGGCAAGGCGTCAGACCGGTTTGTGCGAGCGGCCGGGTGTGCGCGACGGTTGGATCGCGTCGGCGGGCGCGGAGTTGG
Organism: Gemmatimonadaceae bacterium; assembly: GCA_031419135.1. GTDB lineage: Bacteria > Gemmatimonadota > Gemmatimonadetes > Gemmatimonadales > Gemmatimonadaceae > Gemmatimonas. Next base: position 2,413 of record JANOKE010000790.1, on the reverse strand, counting down.
TGCTGGATCTGGCGGTACAGTACGACGCGTTGTATCGGCTGCGCATCGGGGCCGCAGCGCCGTACGCTGCGCCCAAGGGGGTGTCGCGGCGCGGCGCGTTGTATGGCACGCTGGGGTCTTCGTTCTGACAGGTGCGATGGCTGGCGACTGTGGTCGTAAGACGGGAGAATTAAGAAGGGAGACGGGAGACGTCCGGCCGAATGCATCCGGACCGTAGGATGTCTCCCGTCTCCAGTCTCCCGTCTTCAGTCTTAAGTAACAACCCCAGCAACATCCCCCGACCCGTAAATACCATGCCCGCTTCCTGGATTCATGAAACTGCGGTGGTGCTGGGCCGCGTGTCGCTGGGCGAGGATGTGTCGGTGTGGCCTACGGCGGTGATTCGCGGCGATGTCGAGCGCATTGAAATTGGCGCCCGCAGCAACGTGCAGGATGGCGCGGTGATTCACGCCGACGAGGGCATTCCAACGATCATTGGCGCAGACTGCGTGATTGGCCATCGGGCGGTTGTCCATGGCACCGTGCTTGAGGATGGGGTGCTGGTGGGGATGGGCGCCGTGCTGCTCAATCGCGTGCGGGTGGGTGCTGGCTCGATCATAGGGGCAGGGGCCGTGGTCACGGAGGGCATGCAAATCCCCCCTGGATCGCTGGTACTTGGTGTGCCAGCCAAGGTGGTGCGAACGCTGAGCGCCGAGCAGCAAGCAACGATCAAGGACAACGCGGCGCGCTATGCGGTGCTCAAGGAGCACCATAGGCGGGGCGAGTTCCGTCGGCATTAACGTACGCGATTGCGGGCAAAGCGAGGTTGCCGGTGTGTAAGCAGGCAAGCGCGTGGTCTCAAACCGCGAAAATCTGTGATCCTTGCCAGAAAATGGGCGGCGTTACCCTGACGGATTAGTGACGCGTTGGTGCGCGACACGCTATCGGGCAAAGTGTCCTAACACATTGGTAGGAAATGAGTTATCATATGTGACATGCGTAGGGCGCGGTTGTCACGTTAACGTCACGGATGAGCCTGTATCTCTGAGAGCGTTTGGTGACGATATCACAGTGTCGAGCTTGGTGGATAAAGTCGTCGGCCGCGCAATTCCGTGATGTACAATACGTAACACGCTATGCAGCAACACGTTACAGAGTCACTTGCGCGGCTTCACGAACCAACGCACCATTCGCCCCCGCCCGACACCCTCCCGTGGTTCTGGAACGCCTCATTAGCCCGCCTGGCGTACCGCTGTGCCGCCCCCCGACAACACTGTAGGAGCTACGAATGCCGTTTGCTGCAACACCCCCGGAAGGTCCGGTAACGCTGTCTGCCAATGCGCGGACGGTGCTGGAAAAGCGTTACCTGGTAAAGGACAAGTCCGGGAAGCCCGTTGAAAAGCCAGAGGACATGTTTTGGCGTGTCGCCACGGTGGTCGCGGAGGCCGATCGACGGTACGGCGCCAGTGATGGCGGCGTGCAGGCGCTGGCCGAGGAGTTCTACTTCCTGATGACGCAGCGTCGGTTCGAGCCCAACTCGCCCACGCTCATGAATGCCGGTCGTCCGTTGGGCCAGCTGTCGGCCTGTTTCGTGTTGCCGGTGGACGATGCGCTGTCGAATGGTCAGAGCGGCATTTATGACACGCTGCGGGCGATGGCGCTCATTCATCAGTCGGGTGGCGGCACCGGTTTTTCGTTTTCGCGTTTGCGTTCGCGCGGCGCGATGGTGCGTTCCACCACGGGTGTGGCGTCGGGGCCCATCTCGTTCATGCAGTTGTACGACGCCAGCACCGACGCGGTGAAGCAGGGCGGCACGCGTCGTGGGGCCAACATGGGCATCTTGCGGGTGGATCATCCGGACGTGATGGAGTTCATCACGTGCAAGGAAGACCTCACCAAGATCACCAACTTCAATATCTCGGTTGGCATCACCACCAGGTTCATGCAGGCCGTGAAGGCAGACACGAACTACGATCTGTTCGATCAGAGCACGAACAAGGTGACGGGCCAACTGCGCGCGCGTGACGTGTGGGACAAGATGATCGTGGGCGCGTGGCGCACCGGCGAGCCGGGTGTGTTTTTCATTGACGAAGCGAACCGGTACAATCCGGTGCCGCAGATGGGCCCGTACGAGGCGACAAATCCTTGTGTCACGGGCGACACGCTGGTGTATACCGCCGAAGGGTTGCTGCCAATCGCCGAACTGACGCAGCACCAGCGAGCCGCCGCCGTCACGCTCGACTCACGCTTTGGTTCAGGGGAGTACGGCCCGGCCACTGCGCCGTTCGCAACCGGCGTCAAGCCGGTGTTCCGACTGTCCACGCGCGAAGGCTACGAGATCAAGGTCACGGGTGATCATCGGTTCATGACACCGCGCGGATGGGTGGAAGCGCGGGCGCTGCGTCCCGGCGACTCGGTGCATCTGCTCAATCGC
>JANOKE010000789.1:0-1010 GCA_031419135.1 Gemmatimonadaceae bacterium | reverse complement strand
GTGCGCGTGCTGTAACAGGAGACGAACCGTCTGATGGATCTTCACGCGCAAACTCTCACGCTCCGGGCAACGATTTTGACAATGCCATAGTGGTTGCCTGGCGTGAAACAAAATGCGTGGTGAGTATTTCATCACGGGCCCACACCGTTGCCGTGCGGGGGCCGCCCCCTGCCTGACACGCCCTTCGGTCAGCAGACTGTCTCTCAGTACCGACCGCGATCACGCGGGCAGCATCCCGCTGCGCATGCGCCCGCGCACATCACCTGGAGGCGGTTGCGGCATGCTCAGATACTTCGAACTCGACAAAGGAAAGCAGCTCAATGAGATTGTCGTTGCTGGAACGCACGACGCCGGTATCCAACTGGGCGCACATTGGCATCCTCACCTTCAAGAACCTGTCGGGCGAGGGTGCATCGTATGAAAGCGTGTACGATCGTCTGCAATACTGCGGAAAGGGCGGAACCTCCCCCTGCAAACCAGTCAACGAACTCAATCAGAATATCAAGAAACAGTCGAAGCTTTGCAGGGCGCCGGGACGATGGGGAATCCAGGGGTGATCGGCATGATGTACTGGACGACCGCGGGCCTCATCGAGAGTATCAGGAAGCGGGACGACGGCATGTGGGACGCGCCGAACATTGCGAAGATGAAGTCGCTCTGGTCACAGGGGCTGGGCGACTTCGTGAACGCCCGCGTGTCGCTTCCATCGAGTAACCCGCTCGCCAGCGCGCAGCAACGACGCAGCTTCTTCCCCAACATCGTCATGATCGACTTTGCCGATGATGCGAAGTGCCAGAAGATTCGCAACCTGAATGACCTGTCGGCGCAGCACCTGTCGGGTATGGACTAATCGGGTCGAATCGGCATGCTCCGTGAATTCAAGAAGATTTCCCAGTTTCTCTGCCAGGACCTCTCGCACTTCGGCCGGCGTAGCGAAGAAAAATTCCCTGCGCATGTTGGCCCAATTCACCCGACGATCCGAGAAATGCTGATGAAGCTCGCTCTCCAGC
>JANOKE010000788.1:0-1110 GCA_031419135.1 Gemmatimonadaceae bacterium | reverse complement strand
GCGCTCGATCGCGCTGGACGGGAAGGCGTTCAGATCGACACCACTGGATCCCGGCGCGGAGCCGTTGGAGAACACATTCAGCAGCGCGGTGGTATGGCGGCGCTGACCATTGATCAACACCAGTGAGTGATCGGGTGACAGTCCGCGGAGTGTGAACGGACGCACAATCTCGGTGGCGTCGGTAACCGCCTGTTTGGGAAAATTCACCGACGGCGAAAGATTGGACAGGATCTGCGTGGTCTCGGTGGAGCCGGAACGTCTGAGTTCTTCGACCGTGTAGACGTCTACCGGGACCGCGAGTTCATCGGCCGCCGCATGCCTGGCACGGGAGCCCACCACCGTCAGCACAGGTGCCAGCTCAACCGTCGAGCGCGTGAGCGTGACGTCAAGCTCGGTGACTTGCGAGGCGCCCACCGCAACCACCACCGATTCCGGGCTGAAACCCAGAGCGCGGACGCGCATCGTGCGGCGACCAACGGGTACGCCGCCCAGCGTGTAGCGTCCACGATTGGTGGTGGTCGTGCGCAGACCAGACTGGTCAATCGTGATCATGGCGCCCACGACGACGGCCCCCTTACTGTCGATGACTCGTCCCTCAATGCTACCACTCTGTGCTGCCAACGTCCGACTTCCTGTAACCAGAAACAGCAGAATGACGGTGAGCAACACCACACGAACTGATTGCAGACTCTGCATCGGTCCCCCCAAAGGACAGCGTGACGAACGACCAACAAACGGTCCCGCCGGGTCCCTGATATCCCGACGGTTTACAATCGTCGCGTGCCGAGGGCGTTTCCGATAGATCTCTGTGGCAAGGCGTGCCAACAACGGGACGCCGCAACCGATTGTGCAACCAGCAAGGTGGCGCCGGTCGTGCCGTGGTTACGGGGCCGCGTCTCGCGTCCGGTGGGTTAACGCGTAGGCCACTCCGCCCAGCGCAAACGTGACCACCGTCGCGACCAACACCAGGGGCCGACTCACCAGCACCGCCACCAGAATCCATGTGCTCAGGCCGATAAATACCAACGGCGTGAACGGATAGCCCCACGCCCGGTACGGCCGCACCAGACTCGGCTCCCGTTGCCGAAGCCGAAAAAGCCCAACGACCGT
>JANOKE010000787.1:0-8428 GCA_031419135.1 Gemmatimonadaceae bacterium | reverse complement strand
TCGGGATTTCGTGTGGGTAGAAACCGCGCATTTTGAAGGGTGTTCCTGCCAGTTTTGAGCGGCGAAATGAACCACCTGAACCACGGAGCACACAGAGCGCACGGAGTCCCCCGGAACTGGAAAGCGTTCGCCCATACGAAGCCCCGAAGAGGGCGCCTCGGCCGTCGCTACGGAGAGGAACACGGCGTACCGCGGAGAACACACGTTCCGACAGATCATCAACTTCCATCCACGGAAACGCGCGGAACCAACGGAACCAACGGAAACGAACTTCATTGTATTGGTTTCCTTGTTGTGTCCCCTGTTTCCGCGCGTTTCCGTGGATGGCGGTTCAACGGCGCACCCGATCCACTTGCTGCCATCGTACCGCGTGATCGGCGCCTGTTCCGCGGCCTTCAAAGCCGTCGGACGTACAATTCACCCACACGAAGTCCCGAAGAGCCGAACTTTCTTACCGCAGGGTGCGCAAGGGTCGCAGGGAACCGCGTCGGATCATCCCTGCGATCACTGCGCACCCTGCGGTAGATACGTTTTTGAGTGGAACCCCACATGTCCGACCAAATCGCATAGTGGGTTAGCCCAGCGTGCTCTTCACCTGCTCACCCCTCTGCCCCTCTTGCCCCTCACCTTACTTCACCGACATCCCGCCATCTGCCGCCATGACGGCACCGTAGATGGTCGCCCCCGGTCGCAACGTCACTCGCGGGGCGGCCACGGTGGTGCGCGTGCTGGCAATGCCCACAACGGCGGCACCAATCACCACGGTGGTTTCAGAAATCACCGGACCGCTCAAACGCGCGCCGTCTTCAACAACAAGACGACCTCGCGCGGTGATACTGCCCATCACGACAGCACCCGGCTTCAAATGCATTGTCCCGTGCGCCTTGATGGAGCCCTGCACGCGCGCCCCTTCGCCGACCACGACGTTCCCGAGCACGATGAGCGATCCGGACAGCGACGAATTCGCGGGAATCACCAAATCACCGCGCACGCGCCAGTAGTTGGCGCCAAGTGCGATCGCGTGTTCCGGCGTGAACGGTGTGTACGATGACATGGGCATGATGGGCGTCTCGAGCGTCCCGCCACCACCCACGCGAACCATCGGCGCATCGAGACGGTCGAATCGTACGCCAGCTTCAAGCAGAATCTCGCGATCCGACGTGGCGCGTCCCATCAGAATGGTTCCCGTCGCCGCTTCCAAACGCCCGTTCGCATGCACCCAACGCAAGACGCTCGAGCCCGGATCGAGCGTGACGTCACGCTGGCCCAGAATGGCCCGGTAGCTGCTGTTCGCACCACCATGAAACGTTCTTCGCGCAAGGCATTCGGCGGCCACGCTCGTTCCCGCAGGAAGCGGCGTGTCGTCCATCAACACGACGATATCGGTGATTGGTTGACGCGTTGGCGCGACCGGCGCCACGGCGTTGTGCACGCGTACAAGGCTGCCATCGGAAAGCCGCCGCGGTACGGACGTGCCGAGCAGTCCTTCCGTGGTCATTCGGGACGCGAACGATGTGGCAAAATACGTGAGCAGCCCCGAGTCCTGACCGACTGCATTGAGCGGCGAGGCATCCTGAGGACGCATCAGTTCCCAGACCGCGGGAATAAACGGGATCGCGATCCAGGCGATGGTTCCGGTCACGACCAGTGCGAACACCAGTTCGGGAGACATGTCAGCGGTCTCCCTGGCCGCGGGTAATGCTGCCGTTGCCGGCGCCCGGTCGCGTCGCGACAGTACGCGCGGCGCGATAGCGTTCGGTCTTCTGCCATTCCACGGGGCGGCCGCGAAGCCAGGAGGCACGCGACAAACTGGCGCGGGCCACCGACAGCGTGCTCACCAGAAAACCCAACAGCAGGAAGGGGAGCATGCGAATCCGTTCACGCGATCCGTCAAGACGACTGGCCGTGGCAACCTGAAAGAAGGCCGCGAAATTTCCTACGGTGTTGAACGACGAGATGCCCAATACGGTGAGCCGTCCCCATTCAGGCGGGTAGCCCGCATAGAACAGGACAATGGTGCAGATCCAACCCATGAGCAGCACCAGCGGCACCACGAATACACCCAGCAGGAGCACCCCATCGAGCACTTGCCACCACGGCAACGCGCGGCGGTTGCGCATGAGTGCGGCCACGTAGAGCACGAGGGTCTGATTGTGTCCCTTGGCCCAACGCTGAATTTGCCGAATTCGCGTGTCCCACGTTTCGGGCACCTCTTCGTAGCACTCCGAGCGGTTCTGGTACACGACATCCCACCCATTCATGACCAGGCGCACCGTGAGGTCGGTGTCTTCGGCCAACGACTCAATGCGCCAGCCTCCAACTTGTTCAAGCGCGACACGACGCACCCCGCCAACCGTACCGCCATACTGCGGCACAAGACGCAGATTCATGCGCGCCTGCTGGTCGACCTGATACCCACCGGCCCGCTCAAGATCGAGCAATCGGGTGAGCAGCGATTTCCCGACGTTGAGTGGCACCACGCGCCCCATCACCGCGCCCACTTCCGCGTCGAAGAATGGGGCTGCCAACTGCTGCAGCAGCCGTGGTCCGGGGATGTAGTCGGCGTCGAACACCATGTAGATCTCACCGGTGTTCTCCGCCATCGCTTCCGCGAGTGCGGCGGCCTTGCCAGGAATGCCATCGTCACGCAGAAACGGAAAGATGCGCTCCGGATACGCGTCGGCGTACTCCTGCATGATGGCGCGCGTGTCGTCCTTCGACCGATCATCAATCGGAATGATGCGCAGCTTCTCGACTGGATAGTCAACCGACAGCAGCGCGTCCAATGAATCGCGGATCACCCGCCCTTCGTTGTGCGCGGGCACGAACACGGTGAGCATCGGCCAATCGGCATGAATGACGTCAACGTATGGCTGACGATGACGCCCGAACAGGCGATTGAGTGTGAAGAAGTAGTGGCGCAGCGTGTACAGCGCGAGCACGCCGATGCAGATCCACAGGCCGATGTTGGCGAGCGTGAGAATCATGCGGCTGACGGGTTGGTGACCGACGAGGAACCGGTGGCGGGCGTGCCGCCGCCCGCGCGACTCACCGTTGCGATACCTCCGGGCGGTGTCATGCGCGGGGCCTTGTAGGGCGGCATCGGTTCACGACGATCGGTGGAATCGAGCACGCTGTCCGACCGCCAACTCATGCCCCATCCATAGAGCGCGACGTACACGAAGACGTCCAGCAGCACGCCGAACACAAGGAACAGGATGGGCATGGACAGCAGCGTTCCGCGGTACAGCACCCAGGCATGCACAACCGCCTGCAGCGGCAGGAAGACGGCGAGATGCGACAGCAGCATGGTGGCGAGCAACAGCTTCTGCCACAGCGGAAAGTCGAAGATGAAAAACGTGAACGACACGAGAACCGGTGCCAACAGCAGGATGACCACACCGCACACGAGCAAACCGGCCACGTACTGCGACATCGCGTAGCTGAATGGCGGTGCCGCAAAACTGAACCACACCTGGGCCGTGAGTTGAATCACGGCCAACGCGCGCAGGAAGTACCCCAACGGCGTGTAGCGACCGCGCAGGAGTGCGCCGGGAATGGCGAGGGCGGCAACCAGAATCCATCCGGAACGAAGATCGAGTGCCGCGGGCCAGCTGGATTCGGCCGTATAGAAGGGAATCGCCACCGCGACCGGGCCGATCTCCACGACGCGAGTGGCGACGACACCCGGCAGTCCGAGCGGCACGCGCAGCACGTCGAAAATCCAGCGCCAGCCACTCAGCAGCGGATCGAGCAGCACGAATACCATCAACGAAAACATCAGCGGCAGCACAATCAGGTCAATCAGCAACCAGCGACTGACCTCGAGCCCGATCATGGAACGATGCGGCGCGATGCGCCCACCGCGGAATCCGCGGTCGCGCAAGATGTCAATGCGACGGGAGGGCCTACCAGTAACGCGCGACACCGACGGTAACTCCGGAACGGGTGTAAAAAGGATTGTGGTACCAATCGCCTTGCACACTGATGGCGAAGGACTGTGTCAGCTTTTCGCGCCAGGCAAGCGCCACTTCCTGCGACTGAAAGCGCTGCAGCGTGATGCCGCTGCGCACCACCTGCCAGCCTTCGGAACCGCCGATGCCCCGCATCGAAAACGTCCGTCGCGGGGACGGCGTCCAGACCGCAGTCGTAGACAGCCGATGCGAGCGGATGTTTCCCGGACGACTCGTGTTGTAGCGCCCGCCCACTTCGATCATGATGGCGTGCGGCGCGTACCAGGCCAGCGAGGCAATTCCCGCGAGATCCGACAGTTCCGTGACCGACTTCACATACGACACGCCACCGGTGGCCTGCCAACGACGGGCGGCGCCGAGTCGCAAACCAAGGGCTCCATCGACGCGAAGGCGCGGCATGATGGAGGCGCCACTGCCAACACTCGCGCCGAGCATCTGGAATACGCGCCCCGTCCAATCGTGGCGATGCGCCGCACCGATCTGCAAACCGTCTTCGCCGAACGCGCGCAGCGCCAGGGCGTCCAGATACCAGGTATCGCGCGCGGAGGGCCGCACGCCGCGAACGTACACACCCTGCCAATTGCCGTACCCGTTGGTGACCGATTGCGCGAGTGCATTGGCTTCGACCCAGCGGCCCGGCAGTCCGCCGGCCAGTGGCGCTTGCGCGCGCAACGGGGCCGCGACGGCAACCAACGCGGCGAGGCCGACCGAGGTCGCGAATGCGACGCGTCTAGAGCACATGCGACAAACGATCGAGGGTGGCATTGACTTGACTGCGATCGAGGCGTCGTGGTCCCCGCCGATCATGCGGATGTCGCAAGGCGGTGTCGACGACTTCGGCGATACGAATGGCCGCTTTGCCGTCACCAAATGGGTTTTCGCCCGACGTGCGCTGCGCGTACAGCAGGTCGTCGGTCAGGAGGGCCGACGCGCGCGCGAGGATCACCGTCGCGTCGGCGCCAACGAGTTCTCCAAAGCCGGAACGAACGCACTCCGGACGTTCGGTTGTATCACGCAAGATGAGGATGGGTTTGCGGAACGACGGCACTTCCTCCTGAATGCCACCGGAGTCGGAGAGCACCAGATACACGCGGCGCATGACTTCGAGCAGATCGGGATAGGGGAGCGGATCGGTGAGGTGAATGCGATCCGTATTGGACAGGCGTCGGAAGACCACGTCGCGGACGCGCGGATTGAGATGCACCGGGAACACAATCTCCACATCGTGCAATTTCACGATCGACTCGAGCGCGTCGCAGATTTCCTCGAGATGTTCGCCCATCGATTCCCGACGATGCACCGTAGTGAGCAGCACGCGGCGCGACGACCAGCTCACGTTGTTGAGCGCCGGTGTGTCGAAGTGCGCGCGCGGGGTGACCATCCGCAGGGCATCGACGACCGTGTTGCCGGTCACGAAGATATCGCCCTCGGGGATGCCCTCGGACACGAGATTATTGCGTGCCTCGTCGGTGGGAGCGAAGTGGATGTTGGCCGTGCAGGTGGCGATGCGACGATTGACTTCCTCGGGGAACGGACTGCTCAGGTCGAACGAACGGAGGCCGGCCTCGATGTGTCCGATGGGAATGCCCTGATAGAATGCGGCCAGCGCCGCCGCCGTGACGGTAGACGTGTCGCCTTGCACCAGCAGAAAGTCAGGTCGCTTTTCGAGAAAACAATCGGTGAGGGCCTGCATGGCGCGTGAGGTAAACACGCCGAGATTTTGTCCGTTCTGCATCAGTCCGAGATCGACATCGGGAGTGATCCCGAACACGTCGAGGGCCTGCTTGAGCATCTCGCGATGCTGCGTGGTTGCCACCACCAGCGGTTCGAGATGCGGATGCGAGCGCATGGCCGCGATGACCGGGGCCATCTTGATGGCTTCGGGCCGGGTACCAATGACGAGGCAGACGCGATGGAGGTCGCCGAGGCTGGACATGCGGACGGTTATTGGGTCGAGCGTGCAATCGTGCGCCGGCGGATGAAAGGCCGCTTCCTCAGGGACGCCGAGGCGGGCGGTCCGGTCACTTGTTCGGCACGGGCTGTTACCGTCTGGGCCACCCGAACCGATGCACTCGGCCTGTTTCGCTCTGGGGGATACGAGAGACGGGCGGTCCCGTTACAGCGCGGGACCGCCCGTCAATATGGCTCAGAATCGGGGAGACGTCGAATGGTGCTGACGTCAACCGTCGAGTCGCGTCAGGCCGACATCGGCATCCGGTTGCGGCGGCGGGCGACGAAACCAAGGGCCAGCAGTCCAGCACCCATGAGGGCGTAGGTTGACGGCTCTGGTACAGTGCTTACGAAGTCGAAGTTGGCATCGAGGGCCAGCGTTTGGTTGGGACCAAATCCCATGCGGACGTTGTCCACGAAGCCGTGATACGGGAGCGGCCACTGACTACCCACACCCACGGCGATTCCGATGATCTTGGCCTCTGAGGTCTCGAGGCAACCACCCTGACCCAGCAACTGCTGGAGTGCTGTTCCCGGAATTCCGCCCTGCCAGAAGGTGAACAGGTTGTTTTCACAGTTGGAGCCGACAAAGATGTTATCCGCTGTGCTCACCGTGGGTGGGCGATTGAACCAGAAGTTGCCGTTCTGCATGTTGTTGGTGGTGACCCACTGATCGACCGGTGTGGCCGAGCCGTTCAGGGCTTCTCCGCCGCCGCGGTTGTAGTAGCCCTCCCAAATCAGTTCGCTGATCGCGTCGTTCTTGTCCTGAATCACCAGTCGCATAACCGGTGTCTTGTACGACCAGTCGATGGAGGGCGTAGTGGTGTTCCATCCCGCAACCGATTCGCGATACCAGTCAAACGAAAGGTGGCTGAGCGACGCCAGCGTGCCGAATCCGCCGGGCGTGTTGGCGTAGCGGTAATAGAAGCCCCAGTCGGGATACTGTCCGTTTGGCGCGATGTCGCCGGTACTACTCAGTTCAAGCGATCCGGAGCCATAGCCGCCGAATCCAACCCGGGCTCTGGTGGTCGTTACCTGGGCAAAGGCGCCGGCCTGAATATCGGGGTTCCAATTGGTGGTATTCCCGAGAGTGGACGTCCCGTTGGTCCCAACCACCTGCCCAGCCTGTGCCTGCAGGCTGAGCGGGAGGATGGCGGCTATCGCGGCAAGAAAACGGACGGTACGCATGATGGTTAAACCTCGATCCTGTGATGATGCGGTCACCCGCCTGTTTTGACCGCTCTGATGCACGGATGGTATGCATGGGCCGTACCAGAGGCGGGCTCAAGCATAAGTAGGCATCACAGATGTCGATTAGGACCAAGTGGTAAGAATATGCGTAACGTGTGTATTGGCAATATGTTATACGGACGAGTTCGCGACTGTCCGCGTCACACTGCTGGCACGCGGCGGGTTTGAGTTGGCGGCGGAGTGGGCTTGAGATATGCGGCGTCGCTGCACGCTGCAACAGCGCATCGTTGCGTTGGTACAACACAAAGTAGGAAGTCGGAAGTCAGAAGTCGGAAGTACTTCGACAGAGTAGGGAGTACTTCAACAGAGTAGGGAGTACTTCAACAGAGTAGGGAGTACTTCAACAGAGTAGGGAGTACTTCAACGGAGTAGGGAGTAGCTCAGGAGAGTAGGGAGTACATTAGAGGTGCATTGACTGCATCAATGGGGACGGTGTGACACGGCTCAAAGTCGGTGGAGGACCGGGCGTTGACTTACGCGGGCGTACTCGACAGATTGGGTGTCTGTCGGAAAACTGATCTGGTGATTTCAGTGCAGCATTCCAGCAGGAAGTACTCACCTTTGGAGTAGTTGCTCGGCGATCTGCGGCCGACACCTATGGGCCGTCCTTCGGGACGGGGCGCGCGACCTTTGCGGCGTTACCGCGACGGGTTGCGCAGGGCAGCACCGGTTCCGGCGTCTGTGACGTGCGGGAACTCCCGAGAAGCAACGCAGCAATTTGACGTCGGTCTACACGGTTCAGGCCCTTGCCTGTCACTGTGCCCGGCGCGCTTGGGTCCCCGGTCGCGCAGCAGTGGCGATTGCACCCGGCGGCAGCGGATGGACACCGGCTCTGCCTTGGCAGAGTGACTGGTCCAGCCGTTTTTTTGCTGGTGTTTTTTCGTCGGGTTCCATCCCGACGCTGCTGTATTCGCCGTTCGCTGGGTTTTGCCCAACCACATTTCGTCAACACCTGGCGCCGCGCAAGCGGGCGCCGCCTGAAGACTATGCCGCGTTTGACCCCGCTTGAGCATTATCGCAACATCGGCATCATGGCCCACATTGATGCCGGCAAAACCACCACAACTGAGCGCATTCTCTATTACACGGGGAAGTCGCACAAGATTGGTGAAGTGCATGATGGTGCGGCCACGATGGACTGGATGGAACAGGAGCAGGAGCGCGGCATCACGATCACGTCGGCCGCGACGACCTGCTTCTGGCAGCGCCATGGGCAGAGCGACACGAAGGGCGACGGTCCTGAGTATCGCATC
>JANOKE010000786.1:0-2005 GCA_031419135.1 Gemmatimonadaceae bacterium | reverse complement strand
GGATTCCAGTTGCTGGCGCTCGACGCGCTGGTGCGGATGAAACTCACGTCGTTTCGAGACAAGGATCGCGTGCACTTGCGTGACTGGATAGCTCCCTTCTCCCGTTTTATGATTTCATGAAGCAACGCCATTGGAGATTGGCGCGCGGCGTAACGCGAACCGATATCGACCGTCGCGCCCGGTCACGGCGACGAAAACTGCCCCTGTCCTTCACCAGATCGGCGGATCGACAACCAACTACTCCCGTTACCATCAAAGAAACAAACGCGACGATACCTGATGGTCATCTGTCCTCCTGTAGAGAATATTGAGTAGAAGTATCGCAACGTACGCCTCGCCGTCAGCGGATCGTCAACACAGGTTCTACCCGCTGTGTCAGGATACTTGTCGCATTTTCTGAGACACCGATATAAGTTGCGTGATACACTGTAAGTCGTTATTTAATAGAGATATACGTTATAGCCGAATGCCGAACACAGGAGCACCATGTCGACCGTACTCCAGCCCATTGACATCCCAGTCGCCTTGACCCTGGCTGGGCGTCCGGGGCCGACCTTCGCCGAGCTCGGCAGTGAACTCGGCGTCAGTCCGAGCACGGCACATGCCTCGGTCAAGCGACTGAACGCGGCAGGCCTCGTTCACACCCGAGGTGCACAGCATGAAGTCAATCTCTCTGCGCTCGAGGAGTTTCTCTTGCACGGTGCGCGTTACTCATTTCCCCCGCACCGATCTCGTCGACAGCGGGGAGTTCCGACCGCCCACAGTGCTCCGGTGCTGCACACCCTCCTCAGCGGCGAAGTCGACCCGCTCGTTTGGCCTTCGCCGAGTGGCACGGTAGTCGGCGAGGGGCTCAAGCCGCTCATTCCCGCCGCCGCGTCGTTCGCCGAGCGCGCGCCGCAGCTCTATGACCTGCTCGCGCTCGTGGATGCGATCCGTGTTGGCACCGCACGCGACCGCGAAGTGGCCGGTGCGATACTCGCGAAACGCCTCGACGCGTTGGGACGATGAACGACATCTCGCGACACTATGGGAGGTTGCCCGGTCGACTCGAGACACCTGCGGTTCGTCGCTTGACGCAAGTCGCAGAACAGCTTGGCGACAGGCTGCGACGGAGAGTGGTGTTCATCGGAGCATCGCTGCTACCGCTGATGGAGACTGAAGAACACGTGCTCTCTGGGTCACGCGCGACCGACGACGTTGATGCGGTGACTGCAACGACGTCGTACGGCGACAAGTTCGAACTGGACGAGGCGCTGCGTGCGCAAGGCTTCCGCAATGCGATGGGTGAGCGAGCCCACGTAGATCGGTGGCGCGCACCGAATGGCGTGATCTTCGACTGCGTTTCGTGCGGATCACATCTTGGCGGAACCGGAAGCGCAGACGATCTCTGGGTTATTGACCACGCGGTCGAAACCGACCTGCCGCCTCCGGTCCGACACGCCAGCGCTGTCGGACTGCTATTGCTCAAGAGTAGCGCATATCAAGATCGTGGCGCTTCATCGCCAATCACCAGCAAAGATCTTTCGGATATCGCCGCAATGTTCGCCGCACGACCACAATTGGTAAACGAAGTGGCCGCCACCGATCAGAACGTGAGAGAGACGCTCGCAGGGCGCTGCCGTGTGCTCTTGGAAAGCCCGAGAGTAGTCTCAGCCATTCGATCCCATATCTCGTCCCGCCAACCACTGTTCGAAGGTGTCGACGATCTGATACTGGAACGGATGCGACAGCTCACGTCAACCTGAGTGGCACGAGCCTTTGTGACCGCCGGTGTCCTCGTGTTCAAGCAGTTGGACTCTTTGATGCACCGACGGGATTGCGGGGTCGGCTGGAAGCCGTGCTCGACGACCCGGACGGTTGACGGGGGGTCGCTTTACCGGCGAAACGGGGAGACACCCAGCCAGCACGAGCGCTTTAGCGCGCGCGTGTTCCTCTGTGGTCACGCTGGCGCGTCGCCCGTATCGACCGCTCGGCGCTCGACATCCGGCATCAGGCCGGGCGCGCG